>JBCBDH010000700.1:0-3399 GCA_038529855.1 Bacteroidota bacterium
TTTGGACCAGCTGTTCGGATTTTGGCTACCGTCTCATAAACACCAGCCTGGACCTCTTCAATACTTCGATCAATGACATGAACAGCCTTTGGAATGTGACTGTAGTTGTTAAAACTACCCATTGGTGCAGCCATTCCTTCTTTGTAGTAAAAGATCGCTTGGTCCAGTGGATTGGCGACCAAAACGGCCGTTGCTCCAGGGGCTTGCACAATGCCATCAGCATATTCAGAGGCGCCTTTACCTGGCGGATTGACCCCACCTGGAAAGTCAATAATAGGCACGGGTTTTCCTTCTACCCCCACTTCATCCAAGGGAATCATCAGGATCGTTCCACTCTCTCGATGGCGCACATAGGCCAGCTCATCGCTAAAATAGACCCGATCTGGTCCTTCCTCCATATCGCCCGTTTGTATGATTTTATTCAAGGCGGCATCTAGAATGTAAACTTCGTCTTGTTCTGGATTACAGATAAAAGCCAAACGACCATTGGGCGTAAAGCGAATACTGTTCAATCCTGTCTTCGCTGATAGCTCGCGGATCAGCTCATGACTTTCACCATCCACCAATCGAATCGCTCCGCTCTCTCTGTCAATGATACAAAGGCTTCGCGACAGCGGTGAATAATCCATTGCCGTCGCATTGGCTCCAAAGGGGATTTCTTTGATTAAGCTTTGGTTTTGAACGTCGTAGATGGATAGACCGCCCGCTTCATCGTGGCAGACATAAGCAAAGCGATTATCGTCGCTGAGGCAGATATCATGGCGACCACCAGGAGCGGGGAGCCACTCTTTGAGTGCCATTTCTCCACAATCAATCACTGCTGTTCCCGAACCTTGTAGTACTCCCTCTGGCGTATTGCAGATGGTCCACAGGTACTGCTCATCGGCCTGTAATTCCAATTTAGTAGGGGCGCCAGGTAGGGGAATGTTTTTGATGACTTTCCAATTGGCAGCATTGATCACTGCAACAGCTTTTGCCTCAGGCATGGAGACATAAATGAGGCTTTGGTCTTCATTGATCACCCAATCTGCTCCAGGAGCTTCCAAAAGGATCAGGTTGAGCAATTGGGTAGAGCCATAACCAAATAGGGGGTCGACTACGGTGATGGATGCATCCTCGTTGAGGGCGATGACATAATAAGCATTCAAGTCTAGGTCAGGGCGATTGAGGATGCTGCCCGTCAGAAAGGAAGCAATTTTCTTTTCACAGTTATTGGCATTTTTATCCCCCACAGGAACGGGGTCCATCCAAGCCGCTGGATAGGCGCTGGAAAGGGGCTCATTGGTCAAGGTATCCGTAATGACAAATCGAAAGCGGATATCGTCGCCTTCTTCATACAAACCCGCTGGTTTATTGGGGTCTATATGGGTCATGCTGAAAGTCACCTTGATACCTTCATGGATGATACTACGGACGTAGGGCTGATCAATCGGTCTTTGGTTTTGACCAAAGAGATGGACCGTCAGAAAGAGCAGGCTGAGTAAGTGGGTAAAGCGGTATCTCATGTATATTTGTTGGTTGGGGAGGCCCTGGCCCCGAGCCAGATAAGCTCGGGGCGGTCAGGGAATCCGTTTCACTTGTTATTTATCCTCAGATTTAAAGACATCTGGGGTAGAACTGTTTCCTACATTATTTTGCTGACCTCTGGTTTGGTATCGTGGGTCAGGTTTACTACTACCAGGGAACAGTGGAACTCTAGCACTAGGCACTTTGTATTCGACCATTTGAGGAACAAAGTTTCTCATTTCGTCGATCAGGTTTGGTGCGAGGTTTTGAATCTGTCTGATGGAGTAAGTCCGCTCCGCACCACAATCCGTATGAAGGATAATGGTATATCCAGAATTGAGTTGGAAGATGGTATGTGCATTCTCTGCACCAGCAGGGGTCAAAGAGCGCTCATTCAAAATCCACTCTCCATTGGTTGGATTGATATTGGTGGAAGCAATGAGGTGTTTTAAGCTGCCCTTCTCCGCATAGACCGTAAGCTTTTTGGCAAATTTACCCGTGGTGGGGTCAATAGTGGCAAAGCCTCTGACCGTCATGCCAGGTTCTGTACTGGCTAAAGTGGACTGCGTCTCCTGGATAGGTTGCTTAATTTTAGACTTCTTGGACTTCTTGCGTTTGTCGACAGGTCTTGGCTTTATTGTACTGGCCAGCTTAGCCTTATTGGCTGCATTCTTTGCCAAAACCTTGGTATCTACATCTGCTTGAACGACTTGTATCTCACCATAAGGAGGCGTGACATTCATCAGCGACCAGGTACCATTCTGGAACATATTGCCAGGGAAGGTATGTAGCAAGTAGTCACCAGTAATGCCATAGCTTCCACCTGCATGCTCCAATACCAGGTCAAAGCGATTGGCAGCAGATAATTGACCATGAGAGCCCTGCCATTGCGAATTGGGATTGTACTTGACAATTTCACGAGAATCCTCGCTGTAAGGCAACTCCTGCCAAACGTGGCCGTGTAGGGTCATCACATCTCCATTGAGTCTACCTAAGGAGTGGATCATACGTAAGCGGACAGGGTCGCCAGCAGTAACGGTAAAGGTAGGCGTTTCAGGCGCACCAATGGGATGGCCAGGGTTATTGGGGTCATCCAAATTATTGGACAGCACTTCCTGAATTTCCGCCATATTGAGATTGCCAGGAGGATTGGTCAAGCGATTTTTAAAGGGTTCTGTTTTGTAGTTTACCCCTTGATCTGTACCAATGGTCATATCCTGCTGTAGATAGTTGACAAATTCGCGGAACAGTAAGGTATCATTATCAGCATCCTTAATACTGGCACTCAAGCGAGAATTGGCATCCACTTGAATAACGCTGTTGGCTGGCTCAATGATCAAGGCACCAAATAGCCCATAAACGTATTGATTAAGTACATCAGGTGCCGTTAGTGGAATAGAACCAAACTCTATGGCGAATGGTTGACCATCTTCCCAACCACCTGCATACCACTCATAGCGAATGGGGGTTGCATTGGCACTCAAATCTGGGCTAACCGTCTGTACTGGATTGAATCCAGCATTGGTTCCGTCAGATGTGGTAACATCAATGGAGACCAATTGAGGCGTAAGCCCAACTTGTGGAGACAAAATCGTATGGTAATCTGCATTATCCACCACAGGACCACCAAAGAAGGGCTGTGATGGGCTAAGACCATGTTGATTGTCTGGATCTGCGCCAAAGGTGTTCAATTTGGTCGTATCAATTCTATTGTACAAATCAACCACCACACAATGACCCGCTTTTGAGCGGATAATCAGTGGCTCAATGGCTTTACCTTTCTTGAGTTTAAATGTTGTATTGTCAATATCCTCCTGATGGAAAAACATCAGGGCATTGGGATCCTGTAGACCTGCTCGGTAATTGTAGATCAAAGCCCCATTGGTGGTATCA
>JBCBDH010000701.1:0-3394 GCA_038529855.1 Bacteroidota bacterium
GGCCAAACCAGTCGACCAGCAGGCTTATTATCTGCTCCCTTACAAACAGCCAGGGTATAATCGACAATCAACTGAAGCAGCTCTGCATCACTTGTCAATTGATACAATCTCAAATAATTCAGCAAAACACCAGCACGGCCATGATAGAAGCCATTGGCACTGTACTCTGATTTGAGATAGGCTTCGTGATCAAATGTTTGGATGAGTTGGAGCGCCTGCTTGAGATAGCTTTGGTCTGTGGTCACCTCATGCGCTTTTATCAGTAGAACCAATAAGCTGCTTCGTCCTGTGAAGGGGGAATAATTCCCCGTGCTGGTTTGGGCGCAATGCTCCAATAAGGCTTCCAAGACTCCTAGTGCTGTTTTCAGATAGTGCGCTTTCTTTGTACAGCTATATAATTCCAATAAAAAATAAATGATACCGCCCTCCCTGTCGAGGCTCTCCGCTTGTTCTGGTAAATATTGATGGGGATCGCTAGGATAGGAAAAAGACCAACTTAGCCCTGTAGAGCTAGCTTGGGCATTGTGAACCAGCCATTCGCCAATGGCTTCTGGCTGAATGCTCGTTTGTATTAATGTGTTACTCATGTTTGATTAGATTTTTAGACATGGAATACCCTAAGCGAATCAATGATTCGATAGTAGTATTTCGGAAATTCTATCCGCAGCCTTTGTTCGAGGTGGGTACAAATATCTATGCGGCGCTTAAAAGCACCCAAGAGGTGAATAAATCGGGTTTTCTGTGGCGCTCCAAAAAATTCAGCCAGGCCATCAAATTTATCATTGATGCTGGTCAGGTAATAAACAATAGGAGTACCAGCCTCCTTCGCCAGGCAGGAAAATAAATACTGTTCGTAAAAAGTGTTGAACTGTCCAACGTCAATTTTAGCTTTGGTAAAAAAATCTTCGTTGCGATCTATAAAATCAAATGCCGTTTTGGTGTAGCGCTGAAAAAAGTCGATATCTGTCCCACCAATGATTCCCGCATTGCTGGCAAATATCTGATCATTGTACATTCTGTCTTTGACGATGACTTCAGGGATGTAGTAAAAAATATCTTTGATGTTTTTGTAGATGTCCTTGTAGAAAAGATAGTTGATCTCTTCGTGCTGAGCGAGTAGCGAAGCTTCTAAGATGCGTTTGGGAAACTTTCCCCAGACGTAGATATCGCCATCTACATGAATAAAATGTTCTTTTTGAATGCGATAGGCATAGAGCTTACCCAGGGCCCAAAGATCAGGATTGTAGGCATTGATGTCATCTAATGCGACCTTTACCTTGGTATAGGGCAATTGTAATTGATCAATCAGCAGTTCCTTTCCCTCTAGGTCAGTCACCAGTTCTACTTCTGAATAGTTTTTTCTGAGCGTCAGACAGCTCAAGGCCCAGCTCATGTAATTGTATTTTCGATTGAGCCAGCCACCAGCATTTTTATCGTAAAGGCTCACATTTTCTGCCTTATGACCAGGCTTGCTCCACAAGCTTTGAACAATTTTCATATCAACAATAATATTTTGGATGAAGGGATAAGAGTAGGCCAGTACTAGCGGCCCATGCCACTCGTCAAAGGCTGTAGTATCGAACGGACCAGGTCAATTTCTCTGAGTAGCGTTTCTTCGCGGTGAAAAAGAGCAGACATTTGCTGAATGCCTTGAATGATCTTTGGATTGGATTGGGTATCCAGAATGCTATCTACCAATTGATTAGTGGTCAAATAGGTGATGTCTGCCGTATGGCCCAGATGATGCGTGTGTACCCTTCGAGCATTATCAAATTGATCTCGCCCCATAGGGATGACCAACATGGGAACTGCAAAATAAATGCACTCTTTCAAAGAGCCCAAACCTCCATGAATAATCGCCAGATCAGTATGTGCTAAAATCTCAACCTGAGGTACCCAGGGATGTACAGAAACATTATGAGGCAGGTCTTGAAAATCCTTATCCCCATGAAAAGCATTGGCGGATAGGATCAAATGAAAGTTATTCATCTGAGCTTCGCGCATACAGGCGATCAGTAGTAAGAATAGCCGCTTGACCTTTTCTGGATAGACACTGACCTGTGAGCCCATAGAGGCATAGATGACTTTCTTATTTCGATCCTTTGGCAGAAAAGGCGCTAGGGAAATCGAAGCATCGCTCTTATTTCTGATGCGAGGTCCTAAATAAACCTCCAAGGGATGATGGCCCACTTCCAAGACATCCAATGCTTTAGGACAGGGCATTAGTTGAGGCATTTGTAGCAAAGGCGAAACGATCTGAGGAAGATCGGAAAAAACAATCCCCTGGGCTTGTACAAACTGTAATAAATCTGCGGGGAGTGTCCCAGAAAGATGAACGATTTTTTCGATGCAATTGGCCTGTGTGACCAAGGCAAGACGGTTGGACTCCTTACTCATTTTGTTATCCAAAAAAGGCAGGATACTATGGTAAATGGCTTGTGGAATCCCATACTTATAATGCAACAGCAAAACATCCAAAGCAATGAAAAAACTACAGATCATCAATCGTGGGCGGAGCTTTTTGATCAGGGGGTCTAATTGTCCTGATATAAGGGCGCGATAATGTCGCTCTTTTTCCTCTTGGTTTTCTATGCGCCCTTTTTTAATGGTCTGTACATATCCAAGGGGATAGAAATTTTCAAAAATGGGATAGGTCTCAAAGCCCTTTTTCTCCACTACTTTCATCACATCAGGAATCCCCATATAGGCGACTCGATAGCCTGCCTCCTTCAGATTGCTGGCTATTTTTAAAGAAGGAAAAATATGGCCTTCTTCAAAATCTGGAATAAATAGAATATCTACCATGATCTATACTTAACATAAAGTGGCTTGGGCTGGCCCTATACCCACTTGTAAGGCGAAAAGGATTTGGGAAGGGTTTGGATTCCCCAACCACTTTCTAATGAATACAATCAATTATTGGGGTGAAAATCAGGCGTGTTCTTTTTCTCTCAATGAAAACTGGACTTGCTGCCCCATATCGAGTTTTAAAACTTTATCAGCATGATGGAAGTATTGATCATCGTGAGTAATCGCAATAATCATTTTACCCTCTTGTTTCATTCTTGGGATTAAGGTATCGTAGAAGAATTTTCGATAGCCAGGATCCTGATCAGCTGTCCACTCGTCAAACATAAAAATGGGGCGATCCTCTAGCATACACTGCAAAAGTGCCAAGCGTTTGCGTTGTCCTTGGGAGAGCCTAAGGGTGCTGTAGTGGCCGTCTTTGATGTGTACCTTGTCTGAGAGGTGAAAGACATCCAGGTATTCCTTAATCAGCTCCATATTGGCAGAAGTATCTACGCCATAGAGTTTTTCGAAAAGGTGGATGGGATTAAAGATGGTACCAAAATATTCTCCAATCTGCGACTGATCAATTTCTTTTTCATCAATC
>JBCBDH010000702.1:0-3391 GCA_038529855.1 Bacteroidota bacterium
TGGGATCATTAAAATCAACGATGATCCCAGTGATCCAGTTATTTTGGGTACCATGACGACCTATACGCAGCAGGGCTACAATCACTCTTGTTGGCTGAGTGAAGATGGGGATTACCTCATCATGTGCGACGAAACCCACGGAACAGATATCAAAGTGGTGGATGTGAGCAATTTTAGTAATCCTGAAGTGATTGCTACGATGAATGCGGAATCAGATAATAACCAGATCGTCCACAATGTCATTATCCAAGATAATTTGGTGTATGCCTCTTATTATTATGATGGTCTTCAGGTTTTTGATATTTCCAATCCAGCTTTTCCCAGACGCATTGCTTATTACGATACCCATGCTGGACCCAATACGGGTTGGTTTGCTGGGGCTTGGGGTGTCTTTGTGATGCCATCTGGGCAAGTCTTGATTTCAGATATGAATACGGGTTTTTATCATTTTGATGTTGTTGAAGTTCCAGTCAATACTTCCTTGATCCCAAGTGTCAATAATCTGATCGCCTGTGAGGAAGAAGCCCGTAGTTTTACGATGCAGATTGGTGATGGATTTGATGATGGAGGGGTATCGCTTTCCGCATCTGGTTTGCCAGCGGGGACGGAAGTCACCTTTAGCAATGACAATCCACTGCCTGGAACGGCTGTTGAAGTTACGGTAACTGGAGTGCTAGGAACGCGTGGGAATTATGAATTGCTCATTACGGCAGCGGATGGTATTAATGATAGCGAAACGACCATTGATGTAGAAATCACAGGTGTGCCCATGGAAACGGAGTTGATTGGTCCTGGAGATGGTTCTGATGGCCTCAATCCCAATTTTATTGTTTTCAGCTGGACCTTTGATCCGCTAACCACCCAGGCGAATTTGCAAGTCTCTGCCGATCCCAATTTTGATAGTAATGTGGATTTGGTCTTCACCGTTCCCGTTACTGGTACGAGTGTCATCCTACCCATTACACTGGAAGAAGGAACGACCTACTACTGGCGCATTTTGTCTGCGAATAGCTGTGGAGAGGGGTCGAGCGATGTTTACACTTTTAGGACAGATGGGGCCACCAATACCATAGAACTCCAAGATTTAAAGGTCGATGTCCAACCCAATCCTGCTGCTGATTACTTGCAGTTGGTCTTTAATCAAGTGCCAGAGCAAAACTGGCAGGTAGAGTGGATCGCAGCCAATGGACAATTGGTTCGCACTGAGCAGCTTACCAACCTGAGCCAGCAGGTCGTGCTATCTACCATTGGGCTGGCAGAAGGCTTCTACTCCCTACGACTTTCTTCAGCCAAACAAACGATTAGTAGGCGCCTGTTAATTCAGCGATAAACGAAGTATTGGCAACATATTGATTGTCTATTATTTTGGTAAAAGCCCCAATGGATTGATGGATTCATTGGGGCTTTTTAGTTGGCTTTGGCCTTTTCTTTGGATAGACTAAAAGGATCAATGCAGCGGGTAAACTATTCGCCGTCCTCCGCACTTTTGTGCTCTTCCATCATCTTATCGTGCTCCTTTTTCATCGTTTCGTGTTCCTCTTCCATAGCGTCATGTTCTGCCACCATGGTTTCATGTTCTTTTTTCATCGTTTCGTGATCTGCCTTTAGGGTTGCCATATCTACTTCTCCTGAAGCGTGTTTGGCTACCATTTCTTTGTGTTTGGCGAGGATGGCTTCATGCTTTTTCATGAGCTCCTGGTGTTTGGTGATCATGGCCGTGTGTTGTGTCTCAATCGCCATATGTAGCGAATCTGTTGTTGCGTCGCTATTTTCTTCGTGATCTGCCACCATCTTTTTGTGCATTTCTTCCATCTTGGCGTGTTCTTCCGCCAATTTTTCGTGTTCTGCTTCCATTTTTTCATGCTCCGCCATCATCTTTTTGTGTTCTGGCGAATCGGCAGGGTTGGACTGGCAGGCAACAAATAAGGCTGCAGCCAATACAGCCATTGATAGCATGCTTAGCGTAATTTTCATCTAGTGTAATTTTTATAAGTGAATGGATAATAATAGCTTTCTCCAGCTTAGTTCTTTGGAGTAACCCAATTAATATCACAGAGGAGACCTGCTTTATTCTAGCTTACAGCTGGCCTTGTAGAAAAATTTGGGCAAATATACACTATATGTGGGAATACGACTAATCTCGAAATAGAAAAAGAAAGTAGCATCGCGGTTTGTAAAAAGGGCTAAGGCTGTATATATCGCAATATCAGAAAAATGAAAATTAATCCTTATGGCTTCTTGTTACAGAAAGGGCTTATAAAAACAGCAACTATTGAATAGAAACAATCAATAGCGATTGCCAGGGCATTTCAAATATATTCAATATTTTATACATATGAAACGCGCTCTTGTCACAAAAGACACATCTTGTGAGATTGTAGGGACCCGTAAATTGATAACTTGCACAACGAGAGACAAAGAAATAGGTAAATAATTATCCAATGACAAGATGGACGCTGCTGTTTTCGATTATTATTTGCCTCCCATTTAATCTATCTGGACAATCTTTATCCAGATCCGTATTATCGGTTGCAGGCGCCTCCACGGGTAATGATCAATACACCGTCAATTGGACTGTAGGAGAAGTCTTTGGCCCTGATGCCTTGGCAACCCATCACCTCACTACTGGATTCCAACAAGGGAAATTGAATTCCACAGCGACTAATGATAGTATCTCCGTTCGAGAAGCGGAGCTAAGCACTCGTCTGGATCAATCAGCAGAACCTGTCTTTCAAGCAAAAGTATATCCCAATCCCACAACTGATTATTTGTATCTATCGCTTGAAGAAGCATTGGATGAGGACGCTCATTTGATGATCTTTAACGAACAAGGGCAACAAGTCCTAACGGCTTATCAACTGGCTGTAGGGGAAAAGGACTTGTTAATCAATGAGGTACAACAATTAGCTAACGGCGTTTATTTTATCCAATTATTCCATTCTGGAAAAGCGGTCTATGCCGCACCTTTTATCAAAAGGTAATGCTGACTACATTATTTCATAAACACAAATAAATTAAGCAAAACCAATTAAGCCTTAGGCGCTCTACGCTTTGGCCCTCTGGAAAACTACTTTTATCATCCAAACAATTAAGAAACCGAAGAATGAATAATTTAAAAGGTCTATTCATCAAAATCTGGTTGTTGATCTTAATGAGCTATCTACAACCAATTCACGCCCAAACTTCCTTTAGTTATCAAGCTGTCGTGCGAGACAGTACGGGGGCGGTACTAGCCAAACAGTTAATTGGCGTACAAGCTGAAATTATCCAAGACTTCAGTACCTCGCCTCCCGTCTATCGCGAAACCCATCAGGTACTCAGTAATGATTATGGCGTCATTGCATTAGAAATCGGAAATGGTCTTCCTTCGCTGGGCGATTTTGAATCCCTG
>JBCBDH010000703.1:0-3384 GCA_038529855.1 Bacteroidota bacterium
GATTCTTTTCGATCTTCCTCGTTTTCAATTAAATCTGGATTACCTATCTTGATTACCTTCCATATTAACAACAGGTTTGTGTTTAGCAAAAACATAATACCAAGCATACTTCAAATAGTCCCCAAAACTTGGAGACATCCCCTTAGCTGCTTTTTGTATATAAGGTGGGTTTACCAAAATCGCCCCATTGATTCGTTCTATTTTGTCTGCAATTGATAATAGAATTGCGCAAGACATACTGTGCCCAAATAATATGACTGGAGGTTGCTGTTTTTTATAATCCCTGTCATTTGTTATAATTTCAACATAGTCGTTGATGAACAGTGAAAAGTTGGAAATATCACCTCGTTTTCCATCTGAATATCCACTCCCTCGTGGGTGAATAATAACAACTCTGTTTTTATGATCACTCAATTGCTCAATAATGTCTTTTTCCTCATTATGATTGATGCCTGTCACCCCAGAAATCATAAAAATAGTTGCCTCGTATTCCTGAACAGGTTGATAATCATAAATAAAAATGCTACTGCTGTCGCTAACTTGAACAAAACGACCTTCGCCATCATTTGGGATGCTCCTCTCAGGATTTTTCATCGTCATACATGAACTAAGAATAGGAATTAGGATTATTATCAAGTAAAATTTCATTGACTAGTCCTTATCTGCGGGGGCTGCCCCACCAAGCCAAGAATCTCCTCCCTGATCAAGCCCATTTCCGACCACAACACAAAGTGATTCCCTCCCTCAATCATTCGAATATTCACAGACTCGCTATTGACCAACATCTTCTCCGCAAAATCAGCATTTCCCTTAGGTACCAATTTGTCCTTCTCCCCTTGTACGACCACTGCTCTCGCCGTAATCTTCTCCCAATCTGGCAGCATATCCATCAGGTCTTGTTTGAGCGGCATAATCTCTTGATTACATACCTTCAAACTCTTGGGAACCAGCCAGCGCAATCCCCACCAGTCAAATATCTTTCGCCACCAAATCTTGGGTTCCAGCTCAGGCGAGATGGAAGGTGCCACCATTACCAAAGCATCCACCTCTCCTGCAAAATCTATCCCCATACGCGCTACCAGCGGCCCACCATAGGAATGTCCCACCAAGATGATCTTTTGCTCCCTAAATCGCTCAATAATTGGCGCCATCACCAAAGACTGTTGATGCAAATCAGGCAGGGATTGACCAAAATCCGAAAAACCAAAACCAGGTCGATCCACAGCAATCAAGGTCGCATGACGACTGAGAATCGTATCGGCCAGATAATCCAAATAAGCATCAAGCGAGCCAGGGGAGCCGTGGAGAAAAACGATGACTGCCTCATCGCCCTCTTTGCTGACCTCAGCATAGTGGATATTGCGCCCTTGGTATTCATAAGTCGTAAAGCTAGGGGCTTGCTGCCCACGCTCCAAGAGGTATTGCCTAATCTCTTCTTCACTTTTGCGAAAACCAGACATAGAAGCATTGATGGATAGCAGAAAGACCACTGCGAGTAGGGTAGAAAAATAATAGCGTTTTTTTACCCATCTTTTTTTTACAGACATGTTGATCAGCTTAACGGTTGGAGGTAATTGGCAGCTCGCTTGTTTCCCACTCTTCTCTAAATATTAACAACTCCTGATCAATGAAGTTCTTCGCCCTTTCTATTAAAAAATGTGGGTCCTCGCTTCGAATACTTGCCCCAAAACTGATCTTTACCTCCATGCGCCAATGACCAAAGCAGCGGATAAAATGAGGGACAAAAGTATCATCTCCTACCCAAGCGGCCTCTAAAGATTTGTAGTCAATAGCCGCAGGCGTAATGGCCAGCCCCTCCTCGCTAGCCATGATAAAAGAACCAGGTTTGAAATCAATCGTCTGAAGCTTTTTATGCGTAGTGC
The DNA here is from genome assembly GCA_038529855.1 of Bacteroidota bacterium. Lineage (GTDB taxonomy): Bacteria > Bacteroidota > Bacteroidia > Chitinophagales > Saprospiraceae > JBCBDH01. The sequence goes on from JBCBDH010000703.1 coordinate 1,884, forward strand.
CCTCTACATAATTGATGACGTTAAAACCAGATTTTATCGTATCAGCAATCACCTGGCGGGTATGCCGTCGATTGGATTTATTGCCTCGTTCCAAAAAGATAATGCCAGATAGCTCCGCACCAAGGCCAATGATAGGCCAGGAGGCCAATTCTGATTTAGCAATGGGTACTGCCCTCAGCAGAGTAAGCTTGGGGAAGGGATCGAGATAAGAGCGATGGTTGGAAACGATCATAGAAGCGCCGCTCGGCAGTTCACCGCGATATTGGATGTGTACACCCAACATCCACAACACGACTTTGGTGTAAATCTTTCGCTGCCAGATGGCTCGATCCATATCTTTTCCCAAGAGGATATTGACAAGCAAAATGATAGAAATCATTATAATAGAAAGCAGTAAAAAGAGGATAAATCGAATAAGGGCCAATAAGAGACGAAAAGGACCTGGCATTACTGCTCTTTTTTTAAGGCTTCCAAGGTACTGTAAGGCACATCTTTCAAATCAAGCACCATAAAGCCATCCAAAGCATCCGAAAAATTGGGATCGACATTAAAACTAATGAATCGCGCATTTTGCTTGACGTACTGTTTCATCAATACAGGAATGCGAAAGTGATTGGGTTCGATATCCTCAATAAAAGAATCGAGATTGGCGAGTTGGCCATTGAAGTCTTGCAATAAGACGTCCATATCCACTTTTTCCGTATTTACCTTAAAGGGTTTACGGGGTTTTAGATGACGGGACAGTTCGTGATCGAAATAATTGCGGCGAATAAATTCGACGATGATACTTTTGGATAAATCTGAATAGTATTTGCTAATGCTCAAAGGGCCATACAGATAGCGATACTGCGGATTGCGAAGCAAGAAGTAGAGGATACCTTTCCACAACAAAAACAAAGGCAATCTTTTGCGTTGGTATTCTTTCACCACAAAGGAGCGCCCCAATTCCACTGATTTGCTCATGATTCGATAAAAGGGTTTTTTGATCTTAAACAAGCTGTGGATGTAAAAGCCCTCCAAACCCTGATTGCTAAAAATATTATCTCCTCGCCCCAAGCGATAGCCCCCCACAATTTTTTTGGCCTCTCGATCCCAAATAAACAACTGCTCGTAATACAAATCGTATTCGTCAAGATCAAAAGGCTTACCCGTGCCTTCTTCCACTTCTCGAAAGGTAATCTCTCGAAGTCGACCAATTTCTTTGATGATGTGAGGAATATCTTTGGCCTTACTGATAAAGATATCAAAAGGGCCTTGCTGTGCAATGAGGTGGTGGAAAGTCAATTGTTGGATATCTGCTTCCAGATCAGACTGTGGGATAGGATCAATAATTGCCTCTTGCTGATCGGGACGGATGTCCTCTTGTAAATAAAAGCGCTGCACCTCTAATGCTGAACCCAATGCATAGATCTTGGACTGCAAAAATTTGCGGAATCGACGTTTACTTTTAAAAGCCTTTTGCTTGTCTGATGAAATTGGATGCCCAATACGCGCCTTGATG
>JBCBDH010000704.1:0-3382 GCA_038529855.1 Bacteroidota bacterium
CCTCCCTCACTATTTTCCTTGCCTCCTTCGCTCTTCATCATCTCTTCGATCATGGAGCGCATTCCGCCATCTGCCATTAGTCCACTCATGTCAATTTTGAGTTGGTATTGACCAGAGCCGTCCTTTTTCATGGTGATCTCTTCAATGATGTCAATGCAGCCAGTAAAGACCAAAAAGCAGCTAAGAAGTAGGAATAAACTGTATTTTTTCATGAAAATTGAATTTGCGATAAAGATAAGATTTGGCTGTTAAAAAAATATTAACGCCGCCAAAACCAAACCACGAATATACTAATTGTGTTCAAAAATCGTCCTCTTTGGTGGGTAATGCCCTGTATTTCGGGCTACATCTCCCATTTTTGTTTAATTTGATGTAATTTTGTTCGATGGTTCTTCTGAACTGTGTTCTACCTTTATAACGCATATAGCATACTATTATGAAACACGTACTCCAAACAATGCTAGTGCTGATGAGCCTCACCTTAGCTATTCAGCTTCCAGCTCAGTCCGCACTCAAAAAAGCCAATAAAGAATACGAACTCTTTGCTTTCAACCTCGCGATCAAATCCTATCGCAAAGTCCTGTCCAAAGATTCTGATAATGTAGAGGCTATTGCCAGAATGGCAGATTGCTATCGTCATCTCAATCAAATCGACGATGCGATCCACTGGTTTAAAAAAGCGGTAGATATGGACGGGATTGATCCAGTCTATGTTTTCTACTACGCTCAGGCCCTAATGAATAAAGGGGATTATGAGGAGGCCAAAAAGTATTTCCTACTTTTTGCCGAAGGCCAACCCATCTTTGGAAATCACTATGCCGAAAGCTGCGATTTTGCCATCTCCATGCGAGGTATACCTGCTTTGTATCGGGTAAAAAATGAATATGCCAATACGCCCGTCTCTGATTTTGGTCCCTCTTTTTATAAAGATATGATCGTTTACTCTTCCTCGCGAACGGATTTGGGAGGTGCCGCTGAGGGTAGTAGCAACTGGGGCGGAGGCGCTTCTAATCAATGTTTGGTCACCGCCAGAGATCAAAATGGGTTTTTGGAAAGACCCAAATTGCTGCATGATCGTTTGTCGATCAATGTCAATGAAGGACCGCTTTCCTATACAGCAGATGGTAGTATTGTCGCCTACACAAAGAATAATTTTGTCGAAGGTACTCGCCAGATTCCTTCCAGTGGGGTCGAAATGAGTATCTACTTTGGAGAAGTGAGCAGCGATGGGGATTGGTCCAATCCAAAGCCCTTTGCCTATAATGGAAGTGGCTATTCCTCTGGCTATCCCAGCCTTTCTGCTGATGGAGAAATGATGTTTTTTGCCTCTAATCGTCCAGATGGCTATGGAGGTTATGATATTTATGTGACTTACAGAATAGGGGAGACCTGGACTTCTCCTGAAAATCTTGGCCCCAAGGTCAATTCGCCTGGTAATGAGCTGAGTCCTTTCTTTGATGGACGATCTTTGTACTTTTCTTCTGACTGGCACTATGGAATGGGAGGTTTGGATATTTTTCGCGCGGAAAAGGTCGATGAGCTATGGGATAAGATTTTTCATTTGGGTAATGGGGTCAATTCCTCTAGGGATGACTATAGTTTTATCTTTGATAATCAAAATAATATTGGCTACTTCACCTCCAATCGCTTAGGAGGAAAGGGACGGGAAGATATCTATCAGTTGACCAAAATGACGGATAATATCGAGATTACAGTATTGGATGCGGCTGACCGTCGTCCAGTGCTAGGCGCCAATGTTGATTTTTCAGCCTGTGGGGAATCTGTCTTTCAAACTGATCAGAATGGACAATACAATTTCCAGGCAGTAGCTGGTCTGAATTGTGAGGTGTCCATCAATAAAACAGGCTATGTGTCTTATGCCTTCAATGTCAGCTCAAGCGGTAAACGCGAAACCCTCCGCTTTCAAGTCCTTCTGTCTAAAGAAGCGGATAAATACATTGGTCGCGTCTTTGATGCAGTGGATAACAGCGCTGTGGAAGAAACCTATGTCATTGCAACCAATCAAAATACCAACCAGCGCATCGAAACTAAAACAGATGCCAATGGAGCCTATCACTTGGCGCTGCTTCCCAATACAGATTATGTCATTCGATTCTCCAAGGCAGGCTATTTAGATACCTACAATCGAATCAGCGTAGGAGATGGTAGTGATAAAGGCATCTTGGATAATGTGCGTTTTCAACCTTCTGGAATGCTTGTTAATACCCCTTCAAGTGGTCCTTCACCAGTGGATACACCTGACTCTAGCGAAGAAACCTCTGACATTGCTGATACGCCATCCGTGCCCGCTACGGAGGTCGAAACAACAGAGGAGAGCCTCCCTCAAATCGAGCAGGGCTATTCCGTTCAAATCGCTGCAGTCTATGGCGATGAAAAAGTAGTTATCGAAAAATACGATGAGCTCAAGTCCGTTGGTAATCTCTACAGCCGCCCAGAAAAGGGCTATAAAAAGGTACGCGTGGGTATTTTTGAGACCAAAGCAGAGGCCAGCGAAGCTAGAAAAGCGATTCGAGAAAGAGGATTTGACAAGGCTTTCGTCGTATTGGAACGACTAGAAGACATGGTAGATGTCGAGTTTTATTACGAACCTGTCGTTCTGGAAGAAACGCCAGAACCTGTAGTAGAAGAACCCGTGATAGAAACGCCGCCAGTGGTAGAAGAAGTCCCTGTTATGGAGGAAAATTCAGTTGCTTACAAAGTGCGCCTGGCCTCTTATCGCAATCCCGATTTTTTCAATCAACAACTCGTCAATGGTATTGGACAAGTAGAGCGCATAAAAAGAGGCACTTTTACGGTCATGTTGCTCAGTGGCTATACCAATCTACAGGAAGCTATTGATGCAAGTGAGGAAGCCGTCAAGTCAGGTTTTGCCGATGCTCATGTGGTCCTGGATGATAATGGTCGATTGGTCAAAGTCAATTTGTAATTCCTAGTACTTAAATCCTCAAAACTGCCTTCCTGTTCGCCAATGAATGAGAAGGCAGTTTTTCGTTTCTGGTCGAATCTTAAATCCCTCATCTACCTGCCAGCCAGGAATACAACAAATCTTTCCCCCTGATTCGATGACCCAAACCTGTTCCTTCTCAAATCGCGAGCGCTTTTTATTGATCAAAAAATCCTTAAGCTTTTGATGTCTGCCCTGCATCCCCAATGGGCGAAAGCGATCTCCAGCCTTCCATGGACGCAGCAAAAGCGGGAATTGTAAGTGATCCAGATCCAAATAAAGGCTTTGGGCGGTCTGGGGGAATTGACTTGGCCGCTCCACACCAATTTCCAGTTCCACTTCAATCTCCTCAGCGACTTGAAGGCTTTGGGAGACTTTCCTTAATAAGATATTTTCGCCAGGTCCTTGACTTGCCTC
>JBCBDH010000705.1:0-3367 GCA_038529855.1 Bacteroidota bacterium
ATTTTGCAACAGTGGTTGGATCAAAAACGGCAGGAATTCACGTCTCATGCGAAAATGTCTGTTGATTCATGACCCTCAGTTTTACGACTAGGGACAGCATCAATGAGGTACATCAATTCCTCTGGCGTCCCAAAGCGGCTGGAAGGGGCAAAATAACCTGTGATTTGATAACCCCAGGAAGGGAAATAGGGATGTTCCATAACGGGCATCAACTCCACATGGCTAAAACCCATATCGCGCACATAGTCGACCAGTTCAGTGGCCATTTCGCGATAGCTCAAAGAGCGATTGCCTTCTTCCACAAGTTTCTTCCAAGAGCCAAGATGAACCTCATAAACCGAGTAGGGTTGGGCCTGATTGGCCTGGGCCTGGCGCTTTTTCATCCAGGTTTGGTCTTTCCAATCGTGCTCAGGGGCCCATACGATAGAGGCCGTATTGGGGGGGATTTCCCAAAAGCGAGCAAAAGGATCTCCTTTTTCTAAGGTTAGGCCATTATGGGTTTGGATATGGTATTTATACAAAGTGCCGTGGCCAATATCGGGAATAAAGCCTTCCCATATGCCAGAGGCATCCCAACGTGCCCTGAGGGGGTGAGATTCTGGATTCCAATGGTTAAAGTCGCCAATAACGGCTATACGACTGGCATTGGGTGCCCAAACGGCAAAGTAAGTGCCTTGTTTACCGTCTGATTCGATCAAATGGCTACCCATTTTCTCATACAGGCGAAAATGTTTACCAGAGCGGAATAAGTCGATGTCAAAATCGGTTAGCAGCGAAGTGTGTTGTATCTCGTTGGTATGTTTTGGCATGGAGTTGATTTTTCACAAAGGTAAAAAATCTTTGATTTGTGAAACCCTGGATTTCAGAAAATAGCCTTCTGAAGATTAGGCTTTTCTTGCATTTTTAATTTTAAAACTATATATTTGAAATAATAAATTATATGTAACTTTCATTTACCCCCTCCATTTCTAACCAAACATTCCCCCGTATCAAGACTGATTATTGATTAATTGGCTGGGACAGCTTTGTCGGTAGGTTTTTGAATACCGCTAATGGCTGTGACCATCTGGTTGGTCACTTTATCATAAAGAAGCAGTAACAGGTTTATTCATCTCTCTGAGCGGCTATTAAGGATTCGTCCTGTAGTCGCTTCTTTTTTTAGGGGTAATTTAGAGGATGCTAAGTGCTTATATATATTTAAAATCCAGGGCACTTAACGCGCCCTCTATTCTTCTTTTGCTGGGGCGCTTGGATAGATCGACTGATGGTGATACCAGAAAAGATATACCAATCCAAATCATCAGCGTCGCCTCTTTCTGCGCCTGGACTAGGCGGCAAGGCTTCTGGATTTAATTCTCTTGTTCGCCAGGATAGCTGGGCAGCGATCTCTCCTCGTAGCTCAGCCAGGGCCTCCAGATCAGGGTATACACTACTGGTATCATCCAGATAATCAGTATAAGTCTTGCGCATTCCCCATTCCAGACTAATGGTCCAACGGCGATTCAAGGCATATCGAAGACCCAGTCCAAGTGGAACAGACCATTGGTTGAGACGATATTTATCAGGACGGCCAGGAAGACCTTGCCCTTCAGTACCAAGTGGCTGGAGTTCATACCAGGTATCTCCCAATTTAGCTTTAGGATTAAAGTGGTACCAGGCAATGCCAATAAAAGCATAGGGAGACAGCCGCCAATTATCCATTGCTGCACGATAGCCCAGCAAGTGAAACTCACTGATGAGTGCAATTTCTGTTATAGCGGTCCGAAAATGTAGGTTTCGCCTTCTGCGCCCTTGGGTCTCCAAAGCATTGGCATCTGTAGCGCTGATGGTTCCATGACGGATACCCGCTTGGATACTGATCCATCTGGAAGCGTGAAATCGACCTATTAATCCAGTAGATAAATTGGTTTCTCCAAGGCTGACCCACAGGTTTGAAGGGGTCAGATCGCCCAAATAGTTGGCTGTTCCCACTTGTACCCCCAATTCAAAGGATTGAGCTTGGGTAGTGGTGCTAATGGATAACAATATAGCGACAAGGCATAGGTATAGGTGACTGCAATTACAGGGCATTATTGGGACGATTAAAATGAGGGAAATGCAAGATAATATTTATTTAAAAATATTAAGTATGAGGAATAATTTAATTTAAAAAAATCTTGGATATTTAAATTGTTGCATTTCCTAGGACGTGTCCTGAGGTAACGTTAAATCATTTGTTTTAGCAGAAAGGCTTATGATACTTTAGGGCTTGCTGCCCCAAATAAATTCATTAGGTAGGAGAAAGTGGTACTTGTTCTTCATCTCTACAAATACAGTATCATTCGATGCATACCTTTTAGTTCTTCTTTGAAGGAAGGGACATCTAGGATGGTTTTGCTATGGAATTGGAAGCCCAGTTTTTGGTAGAAAGCAATGGCAGTGAGATTGGTGTCGATCACACAAAGAAAGAGGAGGTCTACTTCTTGCTGGCGCAGGATGGTAATAATTTGTTGGAGGGCTTGTTTACCTAATCCCTGTCCAGCAAATTCTTTAAGGAGATAGATTTTTTCCAGTTCACTACAATTTAAGTCCTCTTGGCCTTCAAGGGCTGCATGGCCTTGTATTTTCAGGAATCCTGCCGCCTGTTGGTTGGAATAGATGAAGTAATAGCCAACCTTTGGATCGCGCAAATCAGCATCTAAACGACTTGTTCCAAACTGATTTTCTAAATATAATTCCAATCCATCAGCTTCCCAGTGATTGGCAAAATGTTGGGTATAGGCGACTCTACAGAGCGCCTGTAGCTGCTGCTTTTGTTTGGAATCGACCATTTTTAATTTCATCATACAAGGGACTTTTGGCCTTAAGGTTTAGTTTTTCAATTGACTAAATCCTGTATTATTGAGAAAAATAGAGTCCTTTACTTTTCGCCAGTGGAATCTTTGCGCTCCAGTTAGCCAAACGGTCTCTTTATCGTAAGTGGGTCTTTCTTGAAGTTCGACCCATAGCTCGTAGTCCTGGTTGCCATCTTCAAGTTGAAGGGTAAAGGGATGGTAGCCAATATAGGAAATGTTGATGCTTATTGGGAATTGTGCGGACTCAAGCTCCCATTGAACACCCTGAATTCCTTGCTCTTGTGGGTTTATGGGGATGGCTTGCATTTCTGGCGAGCAAGGGGAGCAAGCGACTATTGCACCAGGCATATTGCTTGTATCCTTCTTATTGATCACGACGACATTAACGCTGAGCGTTGAGACTTCAGCGCGTTTTTGTTCCTGTGTTTTTTTTTGAAGCAGGGAGGTCTTTTGTATGCTAAGCAGGGTAGAGTCTGGAGGGCCCTGGAAGTTGAGGTAGAGGGAATCTGCTTGGATGGCGTAGTGGCCAAATC
>JBCBDH010000706.1:0-3365 GCA_038529855.1 Bacteroidota bacterium
GCTTAAAGGCATTTTCGACCAGAGAAAGTAAAATCAGAGGGGCAATCTCCATATGGCTTTCCACTTGTCGATTAAAGGTCACTTCCAGGCGTTCATCATAGCGCAACTTTTCCAGCGCAATATAATTTTCCAATAAGGTAATCTCTCCTGACAAGGGTACAAATTTCCGATCACAGCGGTACAAGACATAATCCAGTATATCTGATAATTTACCAATTGACTCAGAGGTCTTGGGCGAATTATCCAGCGATAAGCTGTAGATATTATTGAGGGTATTGAATAAGAAGTGGGGATTGAGCTGCGCCTTGAGCATCTTTAATTCTGAAGAGGCCTTCTCCTTTTGTAAGGACAAATGCTCGCGGCTAAAATTGAGAAAGGTCACCAACCAAAAAAAGAAGACCATAATATAAGTAGGGGTAAAATAGCCCAAAAACAGGGGTCTAATCTGTGTCAGAATCTCTATCACCGTTTCCTGCTCAAAAGGAGGCTTTCGGAAAATGGGCTCCGCTACATGCACCATCATAATCCGTCCAAATACCGAAATCAAATAGGCACTAAGGATAAAACCCAAGGCAAAATGCAGGTATCGCTTTTTGGCCAAAAACTTGGGAATCAGGTAATAGACGGTAAAATAGGCCGCAATGATTTGTGGAATGATGTGGCTAATACCCACCACGATGTAGACAAAGATATTTTTTAACTCTCCGCTAAATACATCCAGCAAAAAAGCACCAATCCAAAACAGTACATGCGATAAGAAAGGATACTTTTTTATGATACTAAACATGGAAGCTGGCTTAAGCGATAAAATGGGGGTACATCCTACAAAAATAGAAGAATTCAGCTGTTTCAGGGCCAATTGTAGATGAGTAAAGTCATTCGCCCCCTCAATTAGGGCTTTTAGTCGATGAATTTGATTGGGACCAGATTTGTACGTATCTGACGACTGAAGCCCCTACTTCGTCCACTATCGCCCAAACACATCCCTAGAATGCTCACTTTTATCGGGAATTAAAAATTCTCGATTATGAAGCCTTATTTTCTCTTTCTATCCCTCCTGCTCTCAGGATGCTATTTTATCCCTTCCGCTCAAGCCTTGACGATTAGTGGAAAGGTCATCGACCAAAGCACCCAGGAACCTTTGGAATTTGCCACCATATCCATCCTGGATGCCACTACTCAAGTGCTGGTTGCTGGAGAAACCACTGATGCACAGGGTTTGTTCCGCCTTCGCGTCCAACCAGGCACCTATGACATTAAAGTCGAATTTCTATCTTTTAAAAGCTATGTATTGGTCAATCAAGACATCCAGGAAAACCTGGAATTGCCCACCATCGAATTAGCCCCAAATGTGACCCAACTAGAAGGCGTAGAGGTGGTAGAAGAGCGCAGTACCGTAGAATACCAATTGGATAAAAAGGTCTTTAATGTGGGAAAGGACATTAGTTCGCAGGGAGGAACCATCACGGATATTTTGGATAATGTTCCTTCCGTAAGTGTAGATGCAGAAGGAACCATCAGCCTGCGCGGCAATGCCAATGTCCGCATTTTGATCAATGGTAAGCCCTCCGTGCTTACGGCGAATAATGGTTTGGAACAACTGCCTTCTGACATGATAGAAAAAGTGGAAGTCATTACCAATCCCTCTGCGCGATATGAGGCCAGCGGTACGGCAGGCATCATCAATTTAGTCCTCAAAAAAAATAAATTACAAGGACTTGGCCTCTCCCTGCGATTGACCAGTGGCTATCCCGCCAATCACCAGGCCAACCTCAATGCCAATTACAAAACCAGTCAGCTCAATCTCTTTACCAATATTGGCTATCGCTATGCCAATTTTTTTGGCGAAACCACCCGCAATCAAAGCGTACAATCCAATGGCCTGACCCAAATGCTTCAGCAGCGTGAAGACCAACAGCGCAATGACGATCACTACAATGTCTACTTTGGAGGAGATTATTACTTTAACGATAAAAATACCCTCACCCTAACTTATTACCACGATAAAATCGTCAATACTGATCGAACAGAATTGGATTATCATTTCTCTCATGGCCAAGGCACCGTAGACAGCATCATCAATCAAGTTGAAAATTATCGGGAACCCCAAAACTTCAATCAACTCCAGATCGAATACAATAAAACCTTTGATAAAAAGGGCCAAAAATGGTCCAGCAGCCTCGTTTATGATTTTTGGAATGACGACGAAAACGAACAGATCACCCGCAATTATCTCTCCCCAAGCACGGGTACACAACGCAATATCCTGACCAGAGATATCGAGAGCAGCAAAGACCTCTTATTCCAAAGCGATTATACCCTGCCTTTGAGTGAAAAAGCCCAACTGGAAGCGGGTTTTAGAGGAGAACTCCGTCGCATTACCAGCGACTATTCCGCCAGCATCAATGGCGAATTTCTACCAGATTTTAATAATGTCATGGATTACGACGAACGCATTATGGGGGCCTATGTACAGTACAGCAACCAAATCAAAAAGCTCAACTACCTTTTGGGCTTGCGCTCTGAATATTCCTACATTGGAATTGCCGATCAAGACAATCGCTTTAGCGACACCAAAAAGTACATCAACTTTTTTCCAACCGCTCATTTGACCTATCAATTCTCTGAGCAGTTCAATATGCAATTGAGCTATAGCCGCCGCATCAATCGTCCAAGATTTTGGCAACTCAATCCCTTTGGCGGTCTTTCTGATATCAGAAACCTCTTTGCTGGCAATCCAGATTTGGACCCCATGTATACCGATTCCTATGAATTGGGCCTACTGAAAAGATGGGAAAAATTCACCCTCAATCCCTCTATTTATTTTCAGCGCAGCACGGAATTTTTCCAATTCCTGACGACCCAAAACGAAGCGGGGAATTTCTTCACCATGCCCGTCAATCTATCTGACGAAAATCGCTTGGGAATAGAGATTTCGACCAGCTATTCCCCAAGCAAATGGCTGCGACTATCCGCTGAGATGAACTATTTCCAATTCCAACAAAACGGCACATTTGAAGGCGTGGATTTAGCGGCTAATGACGATCTTTGGACTGGACGAATCAATAGTCGAATGCGATTTGATAAGGGCCTAAGCATACAAACCACCTATCGCTACATTGGCCAACAGCGAGATGGGCAAGGTTTCAATAAAGCCCAACAATCCCTGGACTTCTCCTTTAGCAAAGACTTATTTGGCGATGCGGCCAATATCGCCCTCAACTTTAGAAACTTACTAGATTCCAGGGTCTTTGAAAGAACGATCACAGAGGAGAACTTTCAATTGCAATATCGAAGTAAACGAATCGGGCGAAGGATTTCAGCCACCTTTACCTATCGCTTCAATCGAAAGAAAAATGAGCGAG
>JBCBDH010000707.1:0-3365 GCA_038529855.1 Bacteroidota bacterium
TTTGATGCTATCATTATTTGTACGGGAGCAACTAAGGCTTTTCTCGACGTTGAATTGTACCATCAATTATTAGCTGGATTTTCTCGACAAACGAGATTGCATTAACTTTTGGATAGCTAGCGAAACAACAGAGACGGGCTTTTCACCAATCCGCGTATTAGCATACACTTTCTTGGCAGATTCCACTGTACACTGCATCGCTAAGCGTATATTATCACCAGTCAAACCCCAATTGAGGCTCTGATCATATGCATTGCGTACCTGACGTAGTATCTCTCTTTCTCCAACCACCATAGAGTCAATAGAAGAAGACACTTCATACAAATGCTTGATGGCGTCTATGCCTTCATAAATCTGAAGCATATCTCCCAATTTCTCTCCTACTAGTTCGGAAATCTGTGGATTGACAGCTTGGAAAAAACGAGCGGTAAACTCCGCATTGCACTCTTGCTCAGTGAAGAGCATGTACATGATGCGATTACAAGTATTGAGGTAAAACAGCTCTTTGATCCCAAAGGATGTCTTAATATCGTTCAAATTAGCCTGAACACGATCTTCGTCATTACCTTGGATCACAAAATGCTTTAGCTCGTCTAGTCGAGCATTTCTGTGCGTAATTGTTAATATTTTGTAGTTGTTGAGCATGTTTTTATATGAATGAGAGACTTACCACTATCTCCATAACAACAAAAATATCCTGATGAGCTAGTTTTAATGTCATGCTTCTGTCAACATGGGAAAACCAAGGCTTATTTAGAATAATTCCAGGTAAAAATTAGGACGCTTTGTGACGGGGTATACTGGCTTTTTTGCTTGATTTGAATCAGGCTTCTTTTTACTTAATTCGCTTCATTTGGGCCGAATTGATAAAGGCGACATTGCCGATTTGGTCATAGCCTTCAAAGATCGAAATACCATTGTGCTTGATGGCTTCTGAGCGAAAACCAATGATCGACAGGTCGGCATCTCTCGACTTTTCATTGATGATACTGCGGATTTCTCGGTCAGGTTTTAGGGGAATAACCTCGATATTCTGGGCGGCAATAGGAAGCTGGCCTTGTTCGATCAGACCAAATAATCGCTGTCTTTCCGCATTGCAGGTATCTTCTGGATAAATGGCAAAAATCTTAATGTATCCATTGTGCCACTCAGGATGCCCCATGATGATGTAACCTAAAAGAATCATCAGATTAGCATTTTCGTAATCATTGGACGTAATCCAAATGTGAATGGCGCTTTTGAATCCAAATCCTCGCTCTGAACTACCCAGAATGACCACATCGAAATTGACCGATTTGAGTAGTTTAAAATTATCGACAATGTGAGGTAAATTATCTGGTTGCTGTTTGGAGTACTCAAACATAATCAGGTTATTATCCGTACCAGATATCCCTGGCAATTGGATCACCTGTGCAATGGCAGAAGTGTAGGAGGGACTGACAAGGGTATCAATGTAAATATTACTGCGACTGGTCTCTGCCATTTTAATCAAACGGGCCTTAGCCTCATGGGCTTCCCCATTCGTCGCCTTAGATAAATAGCCGCTGATCTTGTGAATATAGGTCCCAAAACCATAACGATGAGCAATCCACCGCAAAAGGTCAAATGCCGCTAATCGCTGGAAAGAATGCTCTGAAATGCAAATGGCAGAGGGTCGCCAACTAGCCGTTTTTTCCTTATCTGCCTTTTGCAAAAAGACCTGCATCTGACGACTCAATTGAAAGATCACCCCCTGGAAGATAACAGCTAAAGTCTTCTTATCCTGATGATAATAACGGGCCAGCGCATAGAAGATGACCATGAGCAAGAGGGCCAATAAAGCATAGCCTACATTCATAAACAGCATGAGCCCCAAACAGGCCAATGCCCCAAATAGCGAAATGTACCAGCGCGACTTAAAGGTGGGGCGATAAGAGGGGTCAGCAGCAAAATGCTGTAAAAAGGAGATCAGACAAAGCGAACCATAGGTGACCATAAAAAACATGGAAATGATCTCCGCCACTGCATCGAGTTCTCCCAACAGCACAAAGATGAAGGCAATGGAAATAGTCACCAAAGTAGCATTAAAGGGCTCTTCCAATTTTCCTTTTCCCCTGGAAAGCCAAAAATTGACTCCTGTAGAAGGTAAGATTTGATCTTTGGCAATCGCTTGCAAAGTACGCGGCGCGACCATCAATGAGCCAAGGGCAGAGGATACGGTAGCTGCCGCCAAACCCAGGGGGATTAGCCACCAACCTTGCCAGGCAATATCCGCCATAACCAATCGACTGGTATCCGCAAGCGTCTCTGGACTAGCAGAGGTCGCTAGTTTGTAGGCAATGAGTAAATAGACAATCATCCCAGTCAGGGTTCCTGCAAGGGTCCCCATGGGAATAGATCGACTGGGGTTGCGCAAATCTCCTGATAGCCCGACACCCGCTGTCATGCCAGTAAAAGCGGGAAAAATGATGGCAAATACAGTAAAAAAGCCTAAAGGGATGATATTGGGAGCTGGGCTTTCTTGCTCCTGTGCAGGCCGTAAAATCGGGCCATTGAGGGATTGATCGCTGCTAAAAGCATTGGCATTGAGTACTTGGCTGCTGTCCTTAGTAGGAATAAGGACTTCTGTTTTCTGGTCCCCAACCTTAGCAAATATATCTAAATCATTGGTATCCTGATAATCCGTATGGCCAATGAAAAAGGCAATAAGAGACAGGAAAAGCGTAAATACCACCACATAAAGTGCCTTAACCCCAAGGTCTGCCCCTTTGGCCAGTACAATAGCCGTTAAAATAAGCAAGGCTGGAATACTCACCGTCTGCTTTTGCGCCAAAAACCAGCTGACCGTACTAGAAAAATGATAATTGGCCAACAGATAATCAAACAAAGAACCAAATGCCTCGGCAAAGGCAATGATGTAAAAAGCAACACTAATTGCCTGCGAAAAATACAGGGCAATCCCAATGGAGGAGCCAATCACCAAACCAAAAGAACGAGAAATAATATAGTACTCGCCCCCTCCTTCCACCTTTTGATTGGTCGCCAATTCGGCAATCGCCATCGCTGTTGGGATCGTTACGGCATGGCCGATTAAAACAATAGCCACTGTACCCAATAAGCCCACATGCCCCACCGCAAAACCAAAACGTAGAAACATAACGGCCCCTAGTATGGTAGAGATGGCCGTAAAAAAAACTGGAGCGGTTCCAAACTTAGCTGTTGCCTTTGACATAGCTTATGGGCAATCTTTGTTTTCTGTAATTTGGTAAACGAGAAGTGGCACAAAATAAGCACATAAAATTGAATTTTTTTCTCTACCTCCTCGTTTTCCTCACAATCCGGTATAGCACTTGTTTTTTGCCGGAATTATTGCGCAATATACTTTA
>JBCBDH010000708.1:0-3358 GCA_038529855.1 Bacteroidota bacterium
AGAAGTCACGGGTTTGCAAAATGCCAATCAAAAAGCACAGCTCCAAAATTTTTGGGTAAGCATGAAGGCTCACGGAATGGATATTGACACTGGGCGAACGGTAAAAAATTGGTTAGAAGCTTTTTTTATCCTCACACAGCAATTGGAGCAATTGGCCATCAAAGAGAAATATGTTGTCTTTTTTGATGAGCTGCCTTGGATGGCAGGCAAGCGTTCAGATTTTATCTCTGGCTTTAGCTATTTTTGGAATAGTTGGGCATCCAAACAACACATCGTTGTGGTCATTTGCGGTTCTGCTACTTCATGGATGATTGAAAAAGTGATCAATGATAAAGGGGGCTTACATAATAGAATTACGAATATCCTCCACCTTCATCCATTTAATCTCCAGCAAACAGAAGAATTCCTGGCCGCTAAAAACATCCGTTTTCCCCGCTATCAAATTCTTCTATTGTATATGGCTGTGGGAGGGATTCCCATGTATCTGGACTTTGTCCGCAAGGACTTATCAGTTATCCCAAACATCAATGCGCTTTGTTTTGCAGCATCAGGGTTTTTGCACGATGAGTTTAATCGACTTTTTCCTGCTTTATTTGATCGACATGAGCGACATCTCGCTATCGTTAAAGCCCTGTCGACGAAACAAAAGGGCTTAACCAGATCGGAATTGTTAAAAATAACTAAGCTGCCCAATGGCGGAAGTTTTTCTAAAACGATCAAAGAGCTTGAGCAGTCAGGTTTCATTAAACCTTACACCATCCTTGGAAAAAAGAAAAAGGATACCCTTCATCGTCTAGTAGATGCTTACAGCCTATTTTACCTCAGCCAAATTGCACCCAATCGAGATCGCCAGTCTTTAAATTTTGAACAGCTGTTTTTAACCGCTGCCTTCAAAAATTGGAGTGGCTATGCTTTTGAAAATATCTGTTTTGCGCATATCCAACAAATCAAAATAAGGCTAGGGATCAGTGGCGTTCTGACTAAAGTATCCAGCTATTTTTCCAAAGCAACAGATGAAGTCCCAGGCGCACATATTGATTTGTTAATTGATCGGATGGATCAGTCGATTCATATCTGTGAAATCAAATTTTCTCAAAATGCTTTTATCCTAGATAAAAAAAACAGTTGAGAACATTCGACAAAAACACGCTGTCTTTAGACACAATACCCAAAGCAAAAAACACCTCTTCACTACTTTGATTACCACCTTTGGGCTAGTTGAAAATAAATGGACCTCAACTGTAGTTGATCAAAGTCTCATCATGGATGATTTGTTTGTTTCACTACCGCATCATCCTTAATCTGTAGAACTCCTTAGGGTTTGGGCCTGGGTGGAGTGAAGGAAGCCATTTCAGTCCTGCCTTGGATTAGTTCATTTTTCTATTCGCTTTACATCATTTCCCAAATCTCGATCGGGAAAGTACAGAAATGGGTCAATGCTCACATAGGTAGGCTTTTCAGCCAGTTGAAAACGAATTTGATTACTTCCATTTTTGATGAGATGATCTTGTAGCCATAGGGCGGTGGATTTTTGATTCAATTGATCGGGGTGTTGGGCAAGCGCGGCGATGGGGATGGCTTCCTGGAAGGGAACTTCTTGCCATTGACCATTGGGGGATTGTTCCCATTTTTTAGCGCTTATATGGAGGGTGATTTCGTATTGTTCATTAGTGAGTTGTTGGCATTGGATCTCGTCGATTTGTTTGTCGTAGTAGATGACTTTTGAGAGATAATCGTCGATTAATGAGTGCTTTTCGATAGGGCTGTTGGTTTTGAGTAGTGCGATGAAATCAGCTGCATTGCCCTTGGGGTGGGGATAGGCATGGCGTTCCATAAATTGATTGATGGTTTGATTGATGGGGGCTTCGCCTAGTCTTTCTCTTAAAGCATTCATCGCCCAGGCGCCTTTGTCGTAAAATAAAAAACTTTGCTCTTCTACCTGATCCATTGGAGGTTCTATCTCTGCATATTGACTGCGGCGAGTGAAGTACTGTCGAAGGTGGTGTTTGACCAAGTGTTGTACTTGGGAATGCCCATAGGTTTGATCGAGAATGACCAGTTCTACATACTTGGTGAGCGATTCGACCAAGAGGCTGGCGCCTGGGCCAGATTGGGGATTGAGCTGATGGCCAAACCACTGGTGAGCGACTTCATGGACGACTCTTTTGGTCGTTAAGTCAAAAGCATCTGGGCGGGAGAGGTCAGTGAAGAAGGCGCGGTTTTCGGTCAGACCAATCAGCCCTTTTGAGGCATAACCTCCAACGGGCCAATGGCCAGGGATTTCAGCGATTCGTAGATGATCGAGGGGGTAGGGGGAAAAATGGACTTGGCAGTAGTCCAGGGTTTGTTTCATGGCTTTGGCCATGAGGGGGAGGTGTTGGTCATGGCCAGGCGCATGGTAGATTTCCAATTGGATGCCTTGGTGGTCTTCGCGATGTACTTCGTAGTCAGCAGAAAGGTAGGCGAAGAAGTGATTGATGGGGGCTTTGGCTTGATAGTGGAAGTAAGCGCGTTGTTGGTCTTGCCATTGGCGGAGGAGTTGGCCAGGAGCGATAGCGATTTGGCCGAGGTCAGTAGATAAGGTAGCTTCAAAGGAAAAGAGGTCGTAGGTGGTTTTGGGACTGGGGGATTCTTGGCCGTGTAGTTGTGAATGATCGGTTATTTCTTTGGGGGCTAAACCTCTCTTTTTCCGCTCCTCAGGATCGCTAATTTCTCTTTCTGATCGATAGCCAAAGGAAGGGCGGATAAATAGATTCATTAGGTTACTGCCATTGGCGACGATTCCCAAATCGCGAATACTTCGTCTAGAGGCTACCGCAGGTGTTTCCTGAAATAGGTGATAGTCCAATTGAATTTGTTGGCCAGGAGCCAAGGGACTGGACAATCGAAAATGATAAACTCCGTGAATAGCATCTGTTTTTATTAATTTGGCCTTTTCAAGGAGGCATTTTTCTATACGGGTTCCACGTGAGGAAGTAATCCAGATTTCAGAGATAGGAAGCTGGGTTTTATTTTCCAGGGTGTAGCGATGCTGAATTCGAAACTGCCCCCTACTAGGGAAGAGATCAACCTGACTTTTTAGATCAACAATATCAGGTTTTAGAATGGAGGTCAGCTTTTGGTACTTTTTTTCATAATCCGCTTGTCTGTCCCATCGTTTTGCTTGTCTCAAATAGTCTCCCTCATAGTGAATTTGATGCAGCAAATAAGCCCCTGAGCTTAGCATACTCACGCCAAGTAAGACCAAAGCTATTCGCAGACGAGGGCTAGTTTGTGTTTTGAAAGTTGGTATCTTTTGTGGAAAGGATTTATCCTTTGGGCTACTTATCGACTTTGGCCCAGAGGGGTACAAAAATCC
>JBCBDH010000709.1:0-3348 GCA_038529855.1 Bacteroidota bacterium
GTGGAATGCCTCTTTGGGGAAAAACCTCTTTGAGAATGAGCAGGGGGAGATAAGTCTTTCCATCTTTGATGCCCTGGGCCAAAATCGCAGCATCAATAGAGTGGTCAATGAACTCTATGTCGAGGATACCCAGAATACCGTCTTACAACGCTATGTGATGCTGAGTTTTCGCTATCAATTCAAGAACTTCAATACTGGAAAAGTAAAGACCATCAAAAAAGACGAGACGGATGGTCCGCCATTTATGCGAGGCTGACAAAATGAATTAAACACCTTTTCAATGAATACCCTTTTTTTACGATCCTTAACAGTACTGTTATGCTGTTTTCTAGTACCCCTATTGCTCCATGCACAAGATTTCGATAAAATCAAAATCAGCGCAAGCTATCAGGAAGAAAGCCTGGAATTGGTCCTTTTAGACTTGAAAATCAACCATCGGCTGAAATTTGAGTACCAGGAAAGCGATATCGAACAAATTACCATTACACAATACTTTCGTAAGAAGCCCCTACCTGAGGCTATGAAACTCCTATTGCTGAACACTGGTCTTGCGTTTACGCTAAAGGCGCCAAGAACAGTACAACTTCTACCCGCTGAGGAGGCCCCTTCGCTGGAAAAGATAGATGTGGCGCCTACGGTAAAGGATTTTACCGCCTATGGTACGGTACGCGATCAAAACAGTGGCGAAACCCTTCCTTTTGCAACCGTCATGGTGATGGGGACGACCAATGGAACATCAACAAATGTAGATGGTTATTTTACCCTGTTTAAGGTCCCTTCAGACACAGCGGTTTTGTATGTTCAATATTTGGGCTATCGGAGCCAGAAGTTTCGCCTATTGCCGGGAATGGATATGCAGCATTTGGATATTGAGATGCAAGATATGAGCCAGCAACTCACTGAAGTTTTAGTAGTCGCAGAAAAGGAAGAGCAACTGCTAAAAGCTTCTACAGGTATTAGCACGGTGGGATTGACACCAGCCGCGCTGGCCAAACTACCCAGCTTTGGAGAGAAAGATGTTTTTCGCTCCCTTCAATTATTGCCAGGGGTAAGTGGCTCCAATGAGAGCTCATCAGGGCTGTTTGTAAGAGGAGGAACCCCCGACCAGAACCTGGTTCTTTTTGATGGTTTTACGGTCTATCACGTCGATCACCTCTTTGGCTTTTTTAGTGCTTTTAATTCCAATGCCATAAAGGATGTACAATTACACAAAGGGGGATTCGATGCGCGTTTTGGGGGACGTTTGTCAAGTGTAGTGGAGCTAACGGGGAAGGACGGTAATACTGAGCGGTTTAATATGGGATTGGGTTTGAGTTTACTCAGTATAAATGCTTATGTAGAGCAGCCTTTTGCAGACGGGAAAGGCTCTATTCTGCTCGCAGGGCGTCGCTCCTTTCAAAGCAATTTTTACAATAATCTATTTGAGTCTTTTACAGATGCCAATCAAAGTGATAGTGACCAAGCTCCAGCCCCTGCGCGATTTGGCCAACAAGAGGTACAACCCAATTCTTATTTCTACGATCTAAATGCCAAACTCAGCTATCGGCCTTCAGCCAAAGATTTATTGTCAATCAGTTTTTACAATGGCCAAGATGACTTGGACAATTCTCGCAATACCAATAGCAATGCCTTTAGAGGACTTTTTGGAGGGGGTGCTAATCCAGATTTCAGCTTTGAAAGGCAGAGTACGGATCTAACCAATTGGGGAAATTGGGGCAGTAGCTTAAAATGGTCGAGAAGATGGTCGGACCGCTATTATTCCAATGCCAATCTTTCTTACTCTAATTACTTCAGTGAGCGAGACCGACGAAATAGCCTTAACATTACCAGAGAGGATACGACCATCATGCAGTCCAACGGCGCTTATGAATATAACGACTTAAAGGATGTGACGCTAAAAATAGATAATGAACTCAAGCTGGGAACATCCAATCAACTAGAATTTGGCCTACAATCCACCTACAATTACATCGACTATCAATACACTCAAAACGATAGTATCGAAATATTGAACCGCAATGATCAAGGCTGGACTTCTTCCATTTATCTACAGGATAAACACACTTTCGCCGACCGTCTTATTCTAAAAGGAGGAATGCGCTTGTCTCATTACAGCCTCACTGACCAATTATATACCGAGCCCAGAGCTTCCTTCACTTACCTGCTCAATAATCGAATTAAACTAAAAGCTGCTTGGGGACAGTATTATCAATTTGCTACAAGAATTGTACGGGAAGATATTCAACAAGGCAGTCGGGATTTTTGGCTATTGGCCAATGAAGAAAATGTGCCCATTAGCAGTGCTGAACACCGAATCATCGGATTTTCTTACGACACCCCCAATTATCTGTTTGATGTAGAAGCTTACCACAAAGACATGGATGGCTTATCCGAATATACCACTCGGCTGAATACCACGGGTTTTGGTCCCAACCAGACCCTGAACTACGAGGAGCTGTTCTTCACTGGTACGGGTATCGCTAAAGGTTTGGAATTTTTAGTACAAAAGAAAAGAGGCCGCCTCACTGGTTGGGTAGGCTATACACTAGGCGAAGTGAAGTACGATTTTGACGCATTTGGCGACGAACCTTTTTCTGCTAATCAAGATCAAACCCATGAGCTTAAAGTCGTTGCTAATTACAAACTCGGTAGCCAATGGACGTTGGGGGCGACCTTTATCTACGCTACTGGAAGACCCTACACCGCACCAACAGGTTTCTACCAATTAGAACTACTGGATGGCAGTCAAGCCGATTTCTTTGAGATCAGCGATAAAAATGCCTTTCGCTTTCCCGATTATCACCGTTTTGACCTCTCCGCCACCTATGATTTCAATTTAGGTAATTCCAGAGCAAGTGCAGGGCTGTCTATCTTCAATTTGTACAATCGCCAAAATGTATGGTACCGAGAATACGAAGTCATCGAAGGCGAGCTATTGGAAACGAACATTACGCTGTTGAATCTAACACCAAGTCTATTTTTCACTTGGGACTTACATTAACACAATAAAAATATATCATCATAAAAACCTCATTATCAATCATCTAAACAGTAACTATGATTTTTTCTGCTAAAAATTTTATGGAATTTTGGAACTGCTGCGTCCTTTATGTAGAAGAATCTTCTGAAATAAGGATCATTGGTAAACCTTTGCAATGTAAGTCCAGTGCGAGGGGTGGCGGAGCTTTGCGCTTTGGGCCTCTGGAAATGGCGGTTGGCGGTGGTGGCCTGGGTTGGGAGCCCACCCTCAATGGTGGGCCAAACTAAAATCAATCCAAACACATTAAATAATAATAAATATACATTCTTCCTCTTCATCAAATCGAACAGCATGAAAAAGAACCTATA
>JBCBDH010000710.1:0-3336 GCA_038529855.1 Bacteroidota bacterium
GGCAATCGTTTCGCCCAAATCGTAATATAAGGGATAGTAAATATCAAAATATTCATACTTAGACTGGCCATGCAGCTCCAAATCAATCAGTCGTTTATTATCTCGCCCACCGTCAGCTTTCACCTTTGGGAGAAGTTGTTGAATAATCTCTGAAGTTGGCACTCCATTCATTTTAACGATCTGATCTCCAAACTGCAATTTTGGATCAACAGACTGATTGACGACGATGGTCCCGTCAAAAATCCGAAAGGTAAAGGGCAGGACTTTATTCTCCTTGGCCCAATATTCTGACAGGGCTTTTTTCTGATTGTAGGGATTGGGATAGGTATGTCCGCATCTCACATTGGAGGTAAATTCTGCGAAATAACGAAAGGCTTCTAATTGCGTAGCGCCCTTACCCAAATTTTGCTCTAACTTGGTATAGGCCATTTGGATACTGGCCGTATCGCTGTATCGGTAGAAGCTGGGATGGAGTTCTTCGAGCGCTTGTTTGAGTAGGCGAGCATCAGCGAGGAGTTGGTCGCCAGGGATGGTATTTTGGGCTTTTGAAAAGATGGCGAGCAGCAAAAGGCCCAAAATCAGCATTATATGTTTCATTCTTTATACCGCGTTGATTATTTAAACATACGGAATAAAGCGCATTTTGGATCATAGATAAAGCGCAATCATGTGACTAACAAGACTACTTCGCTCGATACCATCCTATTTATTTTTTCCCACACTTACAAACCTGCCCTTGCCGTTCCCAAAAGGCAGATTTCCCTCCAAGTCTCAAGGCAGTATAGTATTTCACTGCCCAATCTTTACACCTATTTTTAGTCCACCAGCTACCCTTCGAGGAATCACAGGTGAGTAGCATTTTCTTAGCCATTGCATCATCGCACTTCTTACGAGCAGCCTCATTGGGCGCACAGGTTTGGTAACACTCGTCGTGAATATCGCAAGCTCCTTTTTTATCTGGTCTGGCAAAGTGGGTATCTTCCCCTCCTGCTGGATTATCCTTATCAAATAGCCAGGCAATCTCTTTGGGCGCACTACAGCCATCGTATTCATACTTCCACTTCCCATTATCACATTCTCGCTGAATGCTCGCTTCCTGAGCTGTTGACTGCTGCACCACATGCGTCAGCTCATGGGCCAAAAGCCTTTTCCCTTCTGAAGAATGAGGATTATAATTCCCTTGATTGAAATAAATGTCCTGCCCATTAGTAAAGGCTCGAGCTTGCAGCGACTGATTCATCTGCACCGCTCGACCGTCTGTATGGATCTTCACCCCGCTAAAATCGCGACCAAAGGCATTGGACATAAAGGCCAAAGTCTTCTTAGGGAGTGCCTGCCCGCCCCCTTTTGATTGTTGAAGACTATTGCTCAAACTAGGCGAAGCCACCCCACTTGAAGGGCCAGCAGCCATTTTTTGTAGCTTGGGCATCCCCATCTTCTCTTTGGCCTCGCAAGCAGCACATTTGGCCTGAACATTAGGCACCTGCCCTGGAGCGGCCATGTCCCCCGCTTTTTCCATTTGCATCACTTGATTGGCTTTGG
This sequence comes from Bacteroidota bacterium, assembly GCA_038529855.1. Lineage (GTDB taxonomy): Bacteria > Bacteroidota > Bacteroidia > Chitinophagales > Saprospiraceae > JBCBDH01. Next base: position 1,543 of record JBCBDH010000710.1, read on the forward strand.
CATCAGCCTCCTGTTCGTAGGCATCACCAGGCTGGCCAATCTGCAATTTGGCTTGAATGGTAGCAGGGCCCTGAAAAGCCTTGGCAGAATCAGTTGATTGGAAAAAAGCATCTTGCTTTTCGTTTTGAAAAACAGCTTTTCTGCGTCGATTTGAGCTACGAGAGCGATGGCTTATCTTTTTCCTACCCATGTACAGGTTATTTTGATTGAATACTTATTTGATTTCAAATACTATACCGTAGCAGCAGCTACGCTATGAGTAGCGGCTGTATGGAATGCGGCGCAATAATCTCAAAAGAACGAACCAGTGCCATACCTCTCTTTTTTGGAGTTGAAGAAAGGGGGTTTGACACTAGTTAATCCAATGGGATGACCATTTGTTAGTTTTGAGAAGCGATCTCGCTGCGCAGCGAGATCGTTCAGCTCCGCTTTTGCGAAGCTGAACTGCGAGAAGCGAGATTTTTGCGGGATAAAAAGCGTCGCTTTTTATCCCGCATCCTTCCACCTCTCTCAGCGAAGCGGTCTCGCAGTTTCGAGCGCAGCAAGAAACGATCTCGTCTCTCGCAGCGCTAGCGATCTCACTCTAACAAAGTCATCTTTCGAATCGCCAAATGCTGAGGCGTCTCCAATTGATAGTACAATACTCCGCGATCTGGTAAATCACTACGATGAATATTCACTTCGTGATAACCTGCCTGGTATGCTGCTCGATCAGTATAGATCAAGCGACCAGCCGCATCGTAAATCCGCAAAGTCGTAGGGCTGGCTTCTGGTAGTTGGAAAGCAATGACCGTCGTTTCGCGGAAGGGATTGGGTTGGTTTTGGAACAATTGAAAAGCATTGGCCTGTACTTTGGAATCATCGAAGCGGAGCTGAGGCTGTAGCCAATCATCTGTATGCGTATAAGCCTCTGCAGGGGTATAGGCCGTACTGAGTTGAAGGACTTCACTAAGACGTGCATTACTTTTGGCCCTAATTTTTAACTCAAAAAGCACCTGCTCATCAGCTAGCGCCTGTTTTTCCCACTGATGCCAACTGCAAGTTATTACGCCCTGATCCATAAGGCGAAGACCAAAATTGCCTGAGCGCATTCCAATCCGCTCGCTACCGCTCACACCAAGCCACTCCATCGCCTCCATATCTGCTTGCCAACTCAACTGCAAACCACTGATATTCGAAAAGGCATCGCTGCGCACGGGAATTCGGTATTCCTCCCCAGCTTTCAGCTCCTGGTCAGCTATCCACAAATCCAATGCCCCCACTGGACTTCGCTCCGCTCCCCCCTGAAATCCATTAGCGGATACACTGCCATTCACATCCCCCGTCTTAATCGCTACAAACTCGATTTGCTGATCTTCAATGGCATTATCTGCATAGTAAACCTCTGGAAAAGTGAGGCTAAAGGGATCGGCAGAGACGGGAAAAACAAAATCTTTATCAATAAATCGCCAGGAGGTATTCGATACAAAGGTCGTATCAATAAACAGGATCAATTTGCGTAATTGGACCATGTCATTGGTGGTCAGACCACCCGAGCGATTTACATCCGCTGCAATCAATTTATAGGGAGAATCCAACTCATCCACTTGAAGGATATGTCGACTCATCAAAACCAGGTCATAGGTCGAAACCCCATTCATTGGCTCATTGTCTTTTTGTGGAGTAATCACATAATCCTGTCCCAAAGGCAGCTCTTCAAAATTGAACTGGCCATTTTCATCCGTCATCAGTGATTCGCTCATATAGCAACGTGTTGTAACCGAAGATGTACTTGAACTGCAGGGCATCGCTAAT
>JBCBDH010000711.1:0-3336 GCA_038529855.1 Bacteroidota bacterium
CCCCAATGCCAGGATGATGATCGGAACTAAAAAACAATTTGCCATCCAGATAATAAGGCGTCTCTTCATTTCCTTTGGAGTTGATGACATTCCCCAAATTGACAGGTGGCATAAATTCATCGCCATTTACCGTAGAATAGTACAAATCATAACCACCATAGCCACCACTCATATTGGAGCTAAAGAATAAAACCGTGTTGCCAAACAGCTCCCCAAAAGCAGGCTGTTGGACCAAATAATCGCCATTAACGCCAGCGACGAGATTGGCGGGACCCCATCCTTCTTTACCTTGTACACTCACATATAATTTGCATTCAACAATCTCGGAACCTTCCAAACGCGCCCGAGTGAAATACATCTTGCCACGACCAGGAGAAAGCGTAACATTGGCGATATGGTATCCAGGGCGATTGAGGTTTTCTCCCTCGATGGCCTTAGCCTCTGTCCAGCCATCTTCGCCTTGGCGTTGAGCCATATAGACCTTTGACCAGGGGTCTCCCTTTTCACTACCATCCAAAACAATCAACTTATTGCTTTGAATCGCCGTGAAGTAAATCTGATTATCATTGGCCATAATGGGCGAATACTCAGAATAAGGGCTATTTAAGTTTGGACCAGCATTTTCGACCGTCATTCCCGTAGCGGGGTCCATCTCTCTAGCCATTTCTGCACCGCGCAATTCCAACTTAGCCTTTGCGATGGTCTCCAAATCCTCTGCCTCGCTGATGTACAACTGCAATTGCTCAACACATTCATCGTATTTGCCATTGATCTTTAGGATGCGAGCATAGGCAAAACGCGCCTCTGGCAAAAAGGGATTTACCTTTTTTCTACTCTTCCGTTTTACGATTCGCCCATACCATCTTTCTGCCCGCTCATAATCGCGTAGCTCATAGTGCAATTTGGCGATCTCATAAGCCGTTGTCTGTTCTTTTTCTTCCCTATATAATTCCTCATAAAATTCGAGGGCATTCACATAATCCTTACTCTCCATACTCATTTCTGCCGCTTTCTTCAACTTTTCCGCATTGGATTTCGTGATGGGCTGTGCCAGTAAGGCCGTTGTACCAATCAAGAATAAACAACTGATGATGACAATGCGCTTCATATATATTTAGGATTTTTTTGTTTTAGAAAAGCCTGATTGACTGTACACTTTTAACGCTGGGGCTAAAAGTCCTATTCTTTCTTCTTTCAAAAAAATGAAGAATAGCCCCCAAACTTTAGAAGCGTGGACAGAAAATAATAGGCTTGATTTCAGGATCTTTGAATATCTTGACAATGTAAGAGGCCGCAAATTCCAATCCCCCTACCGTATTTGACACCTCTGTCAAATCAGAGACATTCACATCATAGGCCAGAGCAAATCGGAAAGTCTTGATATCTACCCCAAACAGTACCTCAGCAGCATCGCGAAGACGATAGCCCGCTCCAAAGCGCAAACTGAGCTCCTTCTCTGGATTCAGCTTATAATCCATCCAGCCTTGCAAAGCAATTTCATTTTGATTCCTGATTTGATTGTAGATAAAGGTAGGAGAAAGGGTCCATTTCTTGTTGAGGTCAAAACCAAAGCCTCCGTGAAAGGTGACGCGAAGTGGTAAATCTGTAAAAGAGCTATCTGGCCGATTGCCAGACTGTATCAAAGTATAAGTAGGAGTCGTGAGGTGTTTAACCGCCAAACCCAGTCGAAGATTGGTCTGCTTATTGACTTGCGATCTCAAAAGCACACCTACATTAATGTCAAAAAGGTTTCGATTGTCGGCCAGTCCCATTTCCGTTGTTGTATTACCAGGGGTATTGTTCCCATTGGCGATATCATCCCCAAACAAGAGCTCTTGAGTGTCGATCTGACGAGAAATCGAACCACCTTGCAAACCAATGGTAAATACGGAATTCCGCTTTTTGTCTAAAGCAAAGTGATAAGAAGCGGAAAACAGGGCACCGCCCACTTGTAACTTTCCGGTTCCAGCATTATCACTGTAAAAGGTAATTCCAACACCGATCCAATCCTTATCCCGAAAACCTTTGATCAATGGAGCATCCCCGTAGATAGCAGGCGTAGTAAACTGATTGGGCAAAAAGCTAAACCACTGATCGCGATAGATGCCACCTACGCGAAAAGTCCCTTCAAAAGCACCAGTAAAAGCCGGATTGGTATTGAGCGGAGCATACTCAAAGAGCGAGAAGTGAGGCGCATCTTGCGCACTCAGAATGCCGGTGCAACTCATCATAAAAACGAAAAGTAGCGTTTTAGTAAAAAACTTCATAAAGACTTTTTTGCTTGTGACGATTTTCGGTTGCCCGTACCACTGTGTCGATAAAGCCATCCGAATACAGCGATAAAAGCCGAAATATAGCGCTTTTTAGTAAATTATGAAATAATGCTCTTCCATCTTAGGTGTTAAAGACCAACAGGCGGCAATAGTGATAAAATAATTAAGCCTTTCTCTCCTAGCTGATCATCTCCTATCTAGGCCAAGAGCTCTAAGACCAATTTCCCCACTGCTTTCGCTTCAATCCCCCGCATACACTTGAAATGCCCTTGTGGACATCGCTCATGCCCAATCTTGGAGCAAGGCCGACAGGACAGCCCTTCTACTTCTACCATCTTTCCCAAATCTTGTTGTTCCTTAAAATAGGGATACATCCCAAATTTAGGAACCGTACTGCCCCAAATGGAGATTACTTTTTTATTAAAAGCGGCAGCAATGTGCATCATCCCTGTGTCATGACTGATCACCAAAGTCGATTTCCGAATCAAAGCAGCAGAGGCAGATACCGAAATTTGTCCACAGGCATTATAAATGGCTTGGTCAAGTACCTGTACGATCCGATCTCCTGTATTCCGATCTCCTGGGCCACCGATTAAGACAATGGGCAAAGGAACTTGTTGGCAAAGGGACAGTAATTGCTCGACTGGTAGCCGTTTGGTAGCATGAGCCGCCCCTATTGCCACAGCTATGTAGCCACCGCTTAAATCAGGTGCTTCTGCCCATAAATCGGAAAGTTGAATATTTTCGCTGTGGGGAATGAAATAATCCAAACCCTGCTGATCATTTTGTATACCCAGCGCCTTTAAGCCTTCAAAGTAGCGATCAACCAAGTGTTTTTCGGGTAGTCGATCGACGTGTAAATTGGTCAAGAGCCATTTTTGCCAATTGAGTTTATCAAAACTAAAGGTAGGACGGCGTAGGGCCATTCTCACGCGAAGGCTTCGGAGGTTTTTGTGCAGATCAATGATATAATCGTAATTGGAAGCTTTAAGGCTAGGTAAAACCTCCGAAGCCTTCGCGTGAGAATGGCCCTACGCCGTCCTACCTTTAGTTTTGATAAACT
>JBCBDH010000712.1:0-3336 GCA_038529855.1 Bacteroidota bacterium
GTCCATACTCTAATTTATTATTTTTCTCAATGCTTTGATTACTTTTATCAGCATATTCAGCTTTGCTGAATAGTTACACAAAATGGAATTTTAATGCCTATCGCTTTGATACCCAATCTAATGAGCGCTCTACCTGGAATCGCATTCCTCAAAATCAGATTATTGCTTGTTTGGGGTATATGGGTGATATGCAATGGGAAGAACCACTGGGTAAACAAGGCGGAAATATCTCTTTAATCCCCTATGTGACGGGAAGTGCTTCACAGGATTTTGAGTCCAAAGAGCCTGCTATGGCTGATTGGGGTATAGGGGGAGATGCCAAGATCGCAGTGACCTCTGGTTTGAATTTAGACCTAACGGTCAATCCCGATTTTTCGCAGGTAGAAGTAGATCGACAGGTGACCAATTTGGATCGCTTTGAAATCTTTTTCCCAGAGCGCCGCCAATTCTTTTTAGAAAATGCTGATCTATTTGGGACTTTTGGTAGTCGACGCATCAATCCCTTTTTCTCTCGACGAATCGGTGTCGGAGAAGATGTCAATACGGGAGAAAATATTCAAAATCCCATTCATTACGGGGCTCGCCTAAGTGGTAAGATAAATAATAATTGGCGCTTGGGACTTTTGAATATGCAGACGGCTAAGGATGAAGGGAATGGTCTTCCCAGTTTTAATTATTCTGTGGCCGCCGTGCAGCGAAAAGTGTTTAGCCGTTCTAATGTTGGGCTTATTTTTGTCAATAAGGAACGCTTTGGCTCAGATAGCACTGATTTATTCAATGCTTATAATCGAGTAGCTGAGCTGGATTACAACCTTGCTTCAGCGGATAATCGCTGGATTGGAAAAGCTTTTTTGCATCGCTCTATGACGCCCGATCACGGAGATGGGCAGTGGGCGCATGGGGCGAGAATTCGGTATCAGCAAAGGGAATTTGCCTTTGGGTGGAATCACCAGAGGGTAGGGGAGTTTTATAATGCAGAAGTGGGTTTTGTACCTCGATTGGATTTTTGGCGCCTCAATCCCAGTTTCCAAATCTTCTTTTATCCCAGCCAAAATAGCTGGATCAATCGCTTTAGTATTGGCGGAGAGGTGGAGCTTTTTATCGACCCAGATGAAGGACGCACAGATCACGAATACGAACTTTTTGCCGATTTTCAGCTAGCTGACCAAAGTCGATTGCAAATCGTTGCGGAAAATAGATACACTTTATTGCTGGATGAATTCGATCCTACTGGGACCAGCTCTTTGCCCCTTGCGGAAAATACAGATTACAATTATACCGCTTTGAGTTTGACCTATGATTCAGATCGAAGAAAACGTTTTTTCTACCGTCTCCAACCTTCTATTGGTCAATACTTTAATGGCCAGCGCTATACCATGAGTGGCAATTTGGGCTACCGCTTTCAGCCCTTTGGCTCTATTAGGATCAATGCGAGTTATAATTACATCGAACTCCCTGAACCCTATGCAACAGCTTCCTTACTACTCATTGGTCCACGCATAGACTTAACTTTTACCAAAGACCTTTTCTTTACCACCTTTATTCAGTACAACGAACAGATTGACAACATCAACATCAATGCGCGTTTCCAATGGCGATTCAAACCCGTCTCTGATTTCTTTATTGTTTATACGGATAATTACACCACGGCATTTGATGTCAAGAGTCGTGCTGTCGTCTTCAAACTCACTTATTGGTTAAATCTTTAGCCTAGCCATGCTCCCCTGAAGGTCGCGCACAATGCCCAACTTCCATACGATCTAAACAGCGCTGCAAGATACGTGCAAAAGCCGCCCCATTTGGTGGATTGAATAAGTGCAAATGATCCCCAGGAACTTCGTGAATATGTATCCCCCCCTTGGCATAAGGCGCCCAACCAAGGTATTGGAAATCTTCCACAAAAAAGCGCCGCTCTTTGGCCCTAAACAAATGGATAGGCCCATCATAGGGGGTAATGGTGTATTGGTCAAAAGCTTTTTGATTCATGCGGTCGACCAGCGCTTCGTGGTCCTTAGTGCCTTGATTAAGCTCCTGCTTTTCATCATGTGTCAGTCGCCATTTCCAGCGCTTATAGCGACGTTGGAGCGTATTGGTTTTATAGCGCAAATTATTGAGTGGGTCTTTGGCCAAAAGGGAGAGATTCCAGGCGACCTTTTTTCCTAAATTCCCCAATTGCTGATAATAAGTGTTTTTCTGAGCAGTAATTTGCTGGCGCACTACGGTATCAAAAACCCCCAGCATGCTCACCTCTCTATCTGCTGCGCGAAGCTGCTTGGCCATTTCAAAAGCAATCAGTCCACCAAAGGAATAACCCGCCAGTGCATAGGGGCCATATGGATTGTGATCCAAAATTTCTTTCAGATAATGTGCCGCAATATCTTCAATGCGATCCAAGGGTTGCTCCCCGCCATTGAGCCCGCGGGCCTGCAAACCATAAATGGGCTGATCTGGGTCCATATGCTGTGCAAAGGTTTGGTACATTAATACATGCAATCCCGCTCCATGAACCAAATAAATGGGTACCTTTTGACCACTGGCTTTAATGACGACCAGCGAACTCCGCTTTTTCTCCGCTCCTTCCCCTTGTCGATCCAACTGCTGGGCCAACATTCGAATACTCGGATTTTCCAGTAGGCTAGCCAGTGGCAATTTCTTTCCCGTCAAGTCCTCCAATCGCGCCATCATATTGACCGCAATCAGCGAATGTCCGCCCAATTCAAAGAAATTATCGTGTACCCCAATCGGATGAACACTCAACAGCTCAGACCATAAATCGGAAAGCAACTGTTCCGTCCTGCTCGCTGGTGCAATAAAACCCGTTTCCAATTCTTCTCGCCCATAAGAGGGCGCAGGCAATCGCTTACGATCAATCTTCAGAGTCGCCGTTAGTGGAAAGGCATCCATGAGGACAAAGGCCGAAGGCACCATATAATCTGGCAATCGCTCTTTCAAATAACTGCGCAAATCCGCTGGGTCCATCTCTTGTCCAGTTTTCATGACCAGATAAGCTACCAGCCGCTTGTCATCTGTTTTATCCTCTCTAACCACCACTACATTTTCCTGAATCCCTTCCAATTGTGCAATCAAGGATTCAATTTCCCCCAACTCTATCCTAAAGCCTCGCACTTTTACCTGATGGTCCACTCGTCCTAAGAAGTCAATATCGCCGTCAGGAAGATAGCGGGCCAGGTCACCTGTTCGGTAGAGCATATCGCTGGGTGTGGAGCTAAAGGGGTTCTCGATAAATTTTTCGGTACTTAGCTCAGGGCGTTTGAAAGAGCGATTGCCAGATTATATGGTGCCTTCGGCCTTTGTCCTCATGGATGCCTTTCCACT
>JBCBDH010000713.1:0-3335 GCA_038529855.1 Bacteroidota bacterium
CTTAGCCACTCCCGCTTCACATAATCGCGATAAAACGTAGTGCCGTAAATGATGTAAGAAATCAATGTAGCTATCAACCAATTCACATCGCGATGTTTGTGTAAATAGATGTAAGTGCTTTCCTGTAAGAATTTATACTTCTTGATTCGAAAAGCTTTGTTGACCGATTTACAGGCATTGTGCTTGACGACGTAATCATTGAAAATATAAATCTTTAAATTTTGCTTGATGGCCTTTTCTGCTACAATCGCCTCCTCGATGTATAAAAAAGTCGCCTCATCAAATAATCCAATTTTCATAAATGCCTCAATATCCAATAAAATAAAACAACCATAAACGCGATAGGCTGGAATGATGGATTGATTCTTCAGTTGTTTGTAAAGCTGTACAACCTTCTGCCGAAAAACACTGGGAAAAACCAAATCGGCCACTTTAGGACGCAAAGTAAATGGCGGCACCCCTTTTACCACAGGACCACACATCAAAAAGTCCTCCCCCAAAGTTTGCGCATCCTCTATCATATCAAAAAAGATCTGCTCGCTTGTAATTTCAATATCTGGATTGAGGATAAAAGCATATTGGGCACCCTGGAGATGAGCATGACGTATCCCCATATTATTCCCTTTTGCATAGCCCCCATTTTCTCGACTTTGAATAAAATAATCCGCTGCTTGTAAGGCCGCCAACACTTCTTCTTTTCCATCCGTAATAGGAGAAGCATTGTCTACAATAACAAAATTCAATTCCGTAGCACCGCGCTTTCTGGTCTTTACCTTGTCTAGGATGACCGCGATGTCATCATAGCTGTTATAATTCAAAATAATGATCGACGCTTGGATCGACTCCATAATGATAAAATTAGAAAGTGATTAGAAATGGATTGGTCAACAAAATGGAAGGCTTGCTACAAGACAGCAAGTTCATCAAAAAGGAAGGTCCTACTTCTGGTTGATCTCAGCGAAGATACTTAAGCATAATTTACGAAAAATCTTCCTAACTTGACGCCTTAATTTCGTACCTCGACAAAATCGATCACCCAATGGGATTAACCGATAAACTCTTTGAATGGCTGAACCCCAAGGATGCCAAGTCCAATGGAAAAAAAGCAGCGATGGATACGAGTCCTATTTTGGACATAGCCGACTTTGAGGCGAAGATGAAGGCGCAAGAATTGGAAAGCTATATCCCTAAGATTCAGCCACATTTGCGCCAGGGCATCGCCATAGAATTATCGCCAATGCCTACAGAGGAAATGCCTCCTGGGCAATCCAAAATAGGTGGCTCCCCCGATTTGCCAAGCGAGCAAGCCTGGCCTTTGGACGAACGCGGAGCGCCACTGTCTTTTCTAGCTCAAATTAACCTCCGCGAGAGCGCTCCCTTTGACAAGGCAGAGGAATTACCAAGCGAGGGTATGCTCTCTTTTTTCTATTGTGCTGATCAGGAAGCCTGGGGTTTTGATCCCAAGGATAAAGAGCGCTTTCGAGTCTTGTACTTTCCAGATACGGAATATGTAGAAAGACGCGAATTTCCAGCAGCGCTGAACGAGGATGCGCAATATGTAAATAATAGCCTCAATTTTAGCAGTTATCTTGGGCTACCAGGTTGGGAAAACCATCGTATAGAACAACTATTTCCAGAAGAGGAAGATGAAGTATTTGATAACTATGTGGATATGAGTGATGGTCCAGATACTCACTTACTAGGACATGCCAATAGCATCCAAAACCCGATGGAGTTAGAATGCCAACTGGTGACCAATGGACTTTACTGTGGCGACCCATCAGGCTATAAAGATCCGCGAGCCAAAGAACTGGGAAAGGGAAAAGATCAATGGGTTTTGTTGTTTCAATTGGACTCAGAAGATTCGGCAGAGATGATGTGGGGAGATGTGGGGCGGATATATTTTTGGATTAAAAAGGAAGATCTTCAGCAAAAGCGATTTGATCAAGCCTGGATGATTTCTCAATGTCATTGATATGCATAGTCCGCTAGATGAACAGATGATTCGCGAAGTCATCAAATTGGCAAGGGAGGCGGTAGCAAGTGGGGAAGATCCCTTCGCTGCTATATTGGTAAAAGATGGACAAATCATGGCCAAGAGCATTGACCAATCCATCCAGCGATCTGATCCCACGGCTCATGCCGAGCGACACGTCATTTCCGACTATTGCCAAAAAAATCAAGTCATCAGTCTAGAAGGATATACCTTGTACAGTTTTGTCGAACCCTGCATCATGTGCGCAGGAGCCATCAAGTGGGCCAGAATATCTCGCTTGGTTTTTTGTTTGGCTCAACACCAGTTGCAGCAATTTAGCGGCGGCAAAGTCAAACCCGCTTGCGAAGCATTGATCAATTCAGGCAATCGCCAGATTCCCATCCTTGGTTCAGTATTGGCAGAAGAGGGATTGGCCTTGTTTCGCAGTCATCGCTTTACGAGTAAAAAAGAAAAACACAAAAAGCGATATGGCTATTAGAGCTTTAAGGCTCCCCGCTGTGCTTGCAATTCCTCCAATACCTGATGCGGCAGTTGCTGCACTCGCCTACTCTTTGACCAACGATCCAACAATTCCAGATAGTGCAAGGCAAAATACGCCAAAAAAGGCATGGCCAACACCAAGCCAATCAAGACCCATTGCCCAATCACCAAAGCAATGATCAAAAGGATTAACCAATAAAAGAGATAGCCAAAGGTGATGACGCCAAAATAGATAGAGGAATAAAATTCCTTTCGCTTGACCTTTGTCTTAGCTACATATTGGGCCAGCAACACAGGCGGCAGATTGATCAGATAAGCCAATACAAAAGGCAGACCTCCCAGCAATAAGGCCAAACTATTGATCCAGTGATAATGCGATCTTTGAACGAGTGCCTGATCAGACAATCGCTCCTCTTCCAATCGCTCAAAATATTGATGGGCCTGCTTTTGCAACTTTTCTTTTTGCTGGCTGGATAAGTGGTTGACTCCCTGTGCAATTCGGTACTCTTCGCGAAGCAATTCATTACTTTCTACAAGGGGTGGCCAGATTTTGAAAGGGCGCCTATTGTAGTTAATCTCTTGTAAATAATCGACCAGACGACCATCCTCATCGCGTTCCACATGGACCACCAAATCTTCCATTTGTTTTTGGATGGCTTGGGTCAATTCGCGAATGGCTTTACGGGTATTTTCCCGATATTCATCGAGATAATCTTTCAGCAAAATAGGCTGCCCAAATTCGATCATCACTTCACTCCGCGGATGATAAGGATCGCGATAATTCACCCCCACAGGAATAATTTGCAAATCTTCACAACCACCATTTTCATAAGCCCCAAAAGCCATTCGAGCAGTGCCC
>JBCBDH010000714.1:0-3333 GCA_038529855.1 Bacteroidota bacterium
GCGCGAACGTAGTTGAGGCTCCCCTTTTTGGTACTCTCCCCTTTATAGTGAATAATTGTCGTCGCGGAAAAATAATAGTTCTTATAACCTGCCTTGACGATCCGATAGGATAGATCAATGTCTTCCCCATACATGAAAAAAGTCTCATCCAGCAAACCCACTTTTTCGAGGACAGAAGCCCGCAAAAACATAAAAGCCCCCGCCAAAACCTCTACTTCGTGATTCTCATCCTTATCCAAATACCCCAGATGATAGTGATTAAAGATTTGGGATTTGGGAAAAAGGCGAGACAGGCCAAAGGTTTTGTAAAAAGCCACCAAGGGCGAGGGGAAGCCCCTCTTGGATTCTGGCAAAAAAGCCCCCGAACCATCAATCATCTTAACCCCCAATGCCCCAGCCCGTGGATGGGCATCCATAAAAGCTACGCACTTTTCAAAAGTATCTTCTTCAACGACAGTATCGGGATTTAAGAGCAAGACATATTCGCCATTGGATTGTCGGATGGCTTGGTTATTGGCAATGGAGAAACCAGGGTTATCTTTATTGGCGATGAGAATAACCTCTGGAAACTTTTCGCGCACCATCGACACGGATTCATCCACCGAATTATTGTCGACTACAAATACCTCTGTCTCTACTCGGGCCGCTGCTTTGCGAACCGACAGTAGCGCCTGTTCCAGGAAATACTTGACATTGTAGTTAACAATAATAACAGATAGCTTCATGCCGCTATTTTGCTTCAGCTCAATTAGTCCCTACCCTCCGTGCGATTGCGATAGGGAACACGAGAAATGATAGAACGCCCCAGCGTTAATTCATCCGCATATTCCAACTCTCCCCCAAAAGAAACGCCACGAGCAATGGTACTTACTTTAACAGCTTGCTCTTTTAATTGTCGGGAGATATAGAAAATGGTGGTATCGCCCTCAATGGTCGGGCTAATAGCCATAATGACTTCTTTGGCCTTCCCCTCTTGAAGACGGTCGATCAAGGCTTCGATATGAATATCCTGTGGGCCAATCCCCTCTATGGGAGAAATCAGCCCTCCCAGGACATGGTATTGTCCGCGGTACTGCCCCGTATCTTCAATGGCCATCACATCGCGAATACTTTCTACTACACAGATCAAGCTTTCATCCCTTCGCGGATCGGTGCAAATAGAACATAGCTCCTGATCTGAAACGTAATAGCACTGCTTACAAAAACGAATGTTTTTTCGCATTTGGGCAATCGCCTCTGTGAATTGCTCCGTTTGCTCGGGTGCTTGGTTCATTAAATGCAAAACGAGCCGCAGGGCAGTTTTCTTGCCAATCCCTGGCAGAGAGGAAAAAGCATCAACAGCAGCTTCTATAAGTTTAGAAGAAAAACTCATGAACAAGTTATTGGATAATTACGCTTATAAGTGGTATCAGCGGAATGATATCACCTCACCGCTTATATCTTACTAATAAGGGCATATATGGCTGATATTCACCACGGCCCGAATAATTCAAAATTACACCTAAATAAGGGATTTGTTTTGATATTACCCCATATTTTGAATATTTTTGATCCTTTGACAAAAGCTTGAGATAACGATCATCAACACATTACCTATATCTTAAATAACGATAGATTTTTATGGCTGAAATAATTCGAATGCCCCGAATGAGTGATACGATGGAAGAGGGTGTCATCGTTGAATGGCTCAAAGCAGTTGGAGATGCCGTTGAACCCGGAGATGTACTCGCTGAAGTGGAAACGGATAAAGCAACAATGGAATTGGAAAGCTACCACGAGGGAGTTTTACTACATATTGGAATAAAAGAAGGCGCCGTACCCGTAAATGGTATATTGGCCGTTATTGGAGAGGAAGGAGAAGACTTTCAGGCAGCACTAGCGGCTGCAGAAAATGAAGGAAGTACCGCATCAGCCAATGGTGGAAGCGCCGCCCCTGAAGAAGAGGCCGCCGCAGTAAGCAATGAACCTGTTGCTGTCGCTGCCTCCAACCATGAGGCGCCCGCCGCAGATAAACGCATCAAAGCCTCTCCCCTAGCGAGAAGTATGGCTACAGAACAAGGACTTGATCTGAGCCAGCTTACTGGTTCTGGCGATAATGGCCGTATCGTAAAGCGAGATATAGAAGCCTATCTGGAACAAGCAACAAGTACACCAGCAACGACCATAGCCCCCGCAGCTCCTGCTCCTCAAAGCAGTCCAGCTCCAGTCGCTGAAGAAAAGCCAGTTGTTGCGCCATTTGTATACCATACAGGAGATGGTCCCAATTACGAGGATGTTCGCGTTAGCCAAATGCGCAAGACCATCGCGCGTCGCCTTGGAGAAAGTAAATTCTCCGCTCCGCACTTCTACCTGACGGTAGAGATCAATATGGACAAGGTTATCGTTGCCCGCAAACAGATTAATGAGATCGCACCAACTCGCATCTCTTTCAACGACTTTGTAGTGAAGGCTTGTGCAGCTGCTCTACGGATGCATCCCGCTGTCAATTCTTCCTGGATGGGAGATACCATTCGTGTTAATAAGGATATCAATATCGGTGTTGCCGTAGCTGTAGAGGAGGGACTCTTAGTTCCTGTTATTCGCCACGCAGATATGAAAACGCTTTCTCAAATTGACGTAGAAGTTCGGGAATTGGCTGCTAAAGCCAAAGATCGCAAGCTACAGCCTCAAGAGATGCAAGGCAATACCTTTACCGTATCTAATCTTGGAATGTTTGGTATTGAGGAGTTTACTGCGATTATCAATCCTCCTGATTCCTGTATTATGGCTGTCGGATCAATTGTGAAGAAACCAGTAGTTGTCGATGGAGAATTAGCCGTAGGTAGTCGTATGAAAGTGACCCTTTCTTGTGACCATCGCGTCGTTGATGGGGCCACTGGGGCCAAATTCCTACAGACCTTTAAGGAAATACTAGAAGATCCTATCCGTCTGCTGGTATAGGCTATTCTGTTCCATTCCCCTGTACAGCCAGTAGGAAGTTCAACCTTCTACCGGCTGTTCTTGTTTTAGAGATATGGAAAAGAAAACACTGGTCATCGGCGCAAGCACTAATCCAAGTCGATATGCTTATAAGGCTGTCCAACGATTGATTCGACAATCTGTCGAAGTCGTTCCCATTGGTATTCGAGAAGGAACAATTGAAGATATCCCTATTCAGCAGGGCCAACCCACAGTGAATGACATCCATACCATCAGCCTATATCTTCGTCCAGACCTACAAAAGGAATATTACGATTATATTTTTCAGCTACAGCCCAAACGCTTACTTTTTAATCCAGGGACGGAGAATGCAGAATTGATGCGTTTGGCAAAGGAAGCGGGAATTGAAGTGGA
>JBCBDH010000715.1:0-3332 GCA_038529855.1 Bacteroidota bacterium
TTCATAATCTAGATTAAAACTAGATTATGAAGCAGAGCAGGGCAATCCTTTTACTAGTGGGAATGCGACTATCCTGGGACTTGACGTTCTGGTTCGTAAAAAGTGGAGACGTTGGAGTGGCTGGCTGGCCTATTCTCTGGGAAGAATTGATTATCAGTTTGAGCGAATTAATGAAGGACGTATCTTTCCTGCCTCTCATGAACATCGCCAGATCATCAACCTCAGCACCAATTACAAGGTAGGAAATTGGCGAATATCGACCAATTGGAATTATGGTAGCGGAAAACCATTTACCCAAGCCCAGCAAATTGATAGCCGTTTAGTGAACCAAAATGACAGCCGTTTTTTTCTAGTATATGAGGACAGGAACCAGGCGCGTCTGCCCGTCTATCAACGCCTGGATGTCACCGCTGCTTATCTGTTTAGTGGTCGGCAGCGCCAAGTTGATGGCGAATTGGGTTTATCCATTTTCAATGTATTCAACAGGGTCAATTTATTGGATCGCGATTTTTTCCTACTTACAAGTGGTGGAAATCCACAGCTAGGTCAATTGGACCGAAACATGTTGCCCCTTACGCCCAATTTGTACTTTCAATTAAAATGGTAGATTATTTGTAAAAGCATTAGGGTAAATGCCTTCTTACTCTTTTTTAAGTTGTAATGAATCACTAGGTTACTTACCCCATTAATTAATCATCTATTTCAAATTGCAAAGGTATGATCGTATTAAATTGTGCGACAGGTAGCATAGACCCTTACAGTCCTTCTCCCGATATGCCCTGGAATAAGCAAAGAGTTCAACACCTCTTTAGGCGTTTGGGTTATGGCGCTAGCCATGCAGAGATGGAGGCAGCCCTTCTTCAAGACCCACAGACCTTAATCGATCAAATGCTGGACGACGCCATAGCAGCTCCGCTAACAACTGCGCCAGTTTGGGCCAATTGGACCATTCTGGATTACGATGATTTTAATGAGCAGTTAGGCGAACAATATGCGGAATGGCTCACTACCTGGACCAAAGATATGCTCTTGGGCAATAGTCTAAGGGAACGCATTACCCTCTTTTGGCATAATCACCTGGTCACCTTGATCGATAGTTATGCCTGCCCGCCTTATATGTATCAATACCATAAAATCCTTCAAGAAAATGCCCTGGGTAATTTTAGGGATTTGGTCTACGAAATGGGAACCAGCTCTGCCATGTTGGTCTTTCTGAACGGCAATTTGAATTCCAGTGCCAGCCCAAACGAAAATTATGCCCGAGAACTTTACGAATTATTTACCTTGGGAAGAGACAATGGCTATGATCAAAATGATATTGCAGAAACGGCCCGCGCACTAACGGGTTTTGTGGGAAGAAGTGTAGACTGTGGTCCTTTCTTTTTTGTAGATGTGCTTCACGATACAGGAGAAAAAACCATTTTTGGTCAAACTGGAAATTGGGGCTATGACGATGTACATGAATTGCTTTTTACGCAACGAGCCGATCAAATCGCCACCTATATATGCACTAAAATCTATCAGGTATTTGTCAATCCTGATGTAGATGAAAATATAGTGGAAGCTCTGGCCACAACCTTTAAAACCAATAATTTTGAGCTAGCTCCTGTTTTTCGACAGCTTTTCAAAAGCGAGCACTTTTTTGATGAGGCTCACTTTAGTACGGTCATCAAAAACCCAATAGAATTGCTGTTGACCTTTTACAAAGAAGCACAAATTCCATTTGATGACGACCAAAGGGCACTAGAATTGGCTTATTATGCCCTATTCCTGGGTCAGCAATTATTTAATCCACCTGATGTATCTGGCTGGCCAGGTGATCAAGCTTGGATAGATACCTCTAGCTTACCTAATAGATGGCAGGCCAATCTCATTTTTCTACTGATCCAATTCGAAAATCGTCCTGAGCAATTGGTTGACCTGGCTAAAGTACTCAGCAATAATTCCAATGATCCCGCTTATGTCAGCCAGGTATTTATTGAATATTTTATCCCTAGCGGCCTACAAACGCCCGAGGATTATGATCGCGCAACGACTGTATTCAAATGGGAGGTTCCACAGAATTACTATGATGATGAGCTATGGAATCTAGATTGGGATACGGCACCTACACAGATCACGCTGCTGATTTATCACCTGATTCGGATACCTGAGTTCCAGTTGTCTTAGGTCTAAGAATCCCTTTTCTTTTTTTCATCGAATAAATCATATCATCATATGTGCGATTATAATAAAAATAAAAAGCGTTTTGGTAGTGCGATTGAGCACGGTAAGGCTCACGAATCTGATCATCGCAGTTGGAGTCGTCGTTCCTTTCTAAAAAATGTGGGAATGGTGGGTAGTGCCTCTTTAGTTTTAGGCAATTTGCCACTGACGGCCTTTGGTGCCTCGCCCTTGGCTATGGCTCTCAACGAGGGTCCTTCCGACCGCATTTTGATCCTCATTCGATTAAACGGGGGAAATGATGGACTGAATACCATAATTCCGCTCTATGATTATGATAATTATCGCAATCTACGTCCAACAATAGGCATTGCTGAGTCTGATTATACCAAGCTCAGCGACGAATTTGCCATCCCCAATACCCTACTCGACCTCAATCCGCTTTGGCAGGAAGGCAAGATGAAAGTGGTAAATACGGTGGGTTATCCCAATCAAAACCTTTCCCACTTTCGCTCTTCTGATATTTGGGCTTCAGCCAGCGATGCGAATGTCAATGATACCTCAGGCTGGCTAGGACGTTATTTGTCCAATATCTATCCAGACTTTTTGGAGAATCCACCTGAAATTCCACCAGCGATCCAGATTGGCGGTGTGGGAAATCTGGCTTTCAATGATCTGGAAAGCAATAGTATGGCCGTCAAATTAGATGATCCTGACCAGCTTTTCGAGATTGCACAAAATGGTCAATTATACGATACTCAAAACCTACCTGATTGCCATTTTGGGGAGCAGCTGGGCTATATCCGAAATGTGACCAATAATACCTTCAAGTATGCAGAAATTATCAAGCAAGCTTATGACAATGGCTCTAATGCTGTTGAATATGAAGGGAATTTAGGCCAACAGCTTGGTCTTATTGCTCGCTTGATCAAAGGCAATTTGGGGACGAAGTTTTACATGGTGACGCTTGATGGCTTTGATACCCATGCCAATCAGAGTTTTTATCATCCGCTGCTGATGCTGCAATTATCTGGTGCCATTAGTCAATTCTATCAAGATCTTGGCACTAGCAGCCACGATAAGGAGGTACTTTGTATGACCATTTCTGAATTTGGCCGCCGCATTGAGCAAAATGCTTCAGGTGGAACAGATCAAGTAGCAGCCTCTCC
>JBCBDH010000716.1:0-3324 GCA_038529855.1 Bacteroidota bacterium
ACTTTAAATAGACCATCTACATATGTACTCAAAAAAAGACCTCTTTTTTTTATGGAATTTCTGACTTGCTGCGTCCTTTATGTAGAAGATCTTCGAAAAAATGTAAATAGTGTACCTTATTGCGACCCTTTGTCGTTAAGTAGGGGTGGCGGAGCTTTGGCGCTGCTGTCTCTGAAGACGGGGGTCGGCGGCGGTGGCGGGAGGGCCCACCCTCAATGGTGGGCTTATATAATCATATTAATAACATGTATTTAATTCACATACAAAATCCATCCTTCCAACAATAATTATCACCTAATCTCATCAACCAAAACACCTACTCATGGCAAAGACCTATCAACTCCAACGCTGTGGAGAAAGCATCGAAATCGAAAAAGAACCAGAATACTTTACTGCCATCCTCCCAGATAAACAGGTGATCGACGAAGTTCACCAAATCCAGGAAATCGAGTCGGTCAAGCAAGTTTTTCGCAAAGTTTATAAAATCAAAGCCAAGGCTTCTGACCGTGATGGCCTGATGGATCACCTTCGGAAAGATTTTGATACACGAGCTATTTTCCACCATGCCTATAATCCCGTAGGCGATATCCGAACGCGGTATTACATCACCGATATGATCATTACCCGCTTCAAAAAAGGGACTAAAGCTAGTACGATTGAGGGCATTATGCAAAAATACGGTTTGCAATGGATTAAAAATTATGCAGGGCTAAAAAATACCTTTCTGTTTCGAGTGACGAGTTCAGCAGGAAAAAACCCAGTCAAGCTGGCTTTAGATTTGGCTTCTTTAGCAGAAGTGGAATTTGCTGAGCCTAATCTGGTCAACCGCTTTGACCTGGCTTATGATATGAAAGATGAGCTTTTTGAAAAACAGTGGCACTTGAAAAGTAAGCAAGATATCGAGTTGGTACGCAATGCGGATGTGAGTGCTTCTGCGGCCTGGGATATTACTCGGGGCTCACGGAAGGTCGTGGTGGCTGTTTTGGATGATGGTTTTGATTTGTATCACCCTGATTTAAGAGGGGACGGTAAGAAGATTATTCATCCTAAAGATTTTGTTGATGGAGATGCTTTTCCCTTTCCCAAACGCTCTAATGACGATTATCATGGGACGCCTTGTGCTGGGGTAGCCATTGGCGAAGAGAATGGCAGTGGGATTGTAGGGATTGCCCCAAAATGCAGTTTTTTACCTATTCGCTTTGACCTGGCTGCCGATGACAATATGCTTTGGAATATTTTTGATTATGCTGGAAAATATGCGGATGTCATCTCCTGTAGCTGGGGACCTGTACCCGTTTATGCACCACTACACATTTTATTGCAGGAAAAATTTACCCAGTTGGCAACCAAAGGTGGACCGCGAAGAAAGGGTTGCGTCATCTGCTTTGCTGCAGGTAATTTCAATGCGCCCCTTAATGATCCCAGTAATACCAGCTTTGTCTGGCGTCATCCCTCAGCTGGGCTAATTGATACCCCAGGTCGTATCCTCAATGGCAATTGTGTGCATCCTGATGTAGTAGCCGTCTCTGCATCGACGAGTCTAAACCGAAAGGCAGTTTATAGCAATTGGGGAAAGGAGATCAGCGTCACCGCCCCTAGTAATAATTGGCATCCCCTCAATCCCTCCGCCAAAGAACAAGGACGAGGCATCTGGACCACGGATAATGAAACCTTTGGTTATGATTTTACCGATAATAGCCGATACACTGGCGCTTTTGGAGGAACCTCCAGTGCCACTCCTCTCGTTGCGGGAATTGCCGCCCTCGTCCTTTCTGCCAATCCCAAATTAAGTGCCCGACAAGTCAAAAAAATACTTCAGGAAAGCACAGATAAAATCGTTGACGAACAAGCGGATTCTATCCTTGGGCATCAAAAGGGCAATTACACCAATGGCCATTCTGAGTGGTTTGGTTATGGCAAAATCAATGCGGCCAAAGCTGTCAAAAAAGCTAGGGCTTTGCTAGATGCGGATAAGCAAAAGGAAAAAGAAGCAGAAGCAGCCAAACCCATTATTACCGAAGGCGTCCATATTGTAGCGGCATTGGTCAATCCCAAGGGTCGAGAGTCAGGGAATGAAAAGGTCTCCTTATTTAATTGTACAGATCAGACGGTAGACCTTAAAGGATGGAGTTTGGAGAATGGAAAAGGCAGGTCGCGAAAATTTCGCAGCGGTACCAGTATTGCACCTGGTGAATGTCTGACGGTCAAGACGGGCTCTATGCCTTTATCCAATCGCGGAGGGAGTATCCTTTTGATCAATTCAGAAAAAACAGAAGTACATCGCGTCTCCTATGTCGCAAAGGAAGTCAAGAAAGAAGGCTGGTTTCATACTTTTTAGCAGTCGCCATATCAGACGGTCCTCCACTGCCATTGGCACTAAAGTCTGCCTGCAATTGGCACTAAAGCCTGCCTGCAATTGGCGCTAAAGTCTGCCTGCAATTGGCACTAAAGCCTGCCCGCAATTGGGACGGAGCCTGCCCGCAATTGTCGGACTGAACCCGCTTTGGCGGGGATTCA
Source organism: Bacteroidota bacterium (assembly GCA_038529855.1). GTDB lineage: Bacteria > Bacteroidota > Bacteroidia > Chitinophagales > Saprospiraceae > JBCBDH01. The sequence goes on from JBCBDH010000716.1 coordinate 2,518, forward strand.
GTCCGACAGGACAGCCCGCAAGTAGCCATTAGAAGGAATATATCCAAATATAGAAGTACTAACATAAAGCTTGCTGATTGGCAAGCACGACTGTAGCCTAAAAGGTGACCAAAGGTCATCCCTCTCAAGGGCGTGAAGCCTGGCGTTAGGCACAAGAATCACGAAATCAGTAAAATGAGTAACTAAATCAGTAACTTAGATAAGTTTAGAAATAGGAATACGAATAAGTTTGTAACATCATTTATAACTAAATACAAAATCATGTTCGGAAAAGCAATTTCAAACTTAATGATCAAACCAGGAAAATCACCTATTTTTGAAACTCCTGATAAATATAATCTGGAATATAAAGATGTTACTTTTAAATCAAGGGATAATATTCAACTTTCAGGTTGGCTGATAAATAGAGGAGAGGATAAAGTAATCATTCAGTCTCATCTTGGTGTTCAATGCTCCCGATGTGGATTCACACAAGAAGGTAAAGGCTTAATGAAGAATGCGCTTTGGACTAGCGATATTCATTTCCTTAAACATGCTAAGCATCTCGTAGAAAAAGGATATTCGATTTTGATGTATGATATGAGAAATCATGGTGACAGCGAACAGAATGGCTGGGTATCTTGGGGATTAGAGGAACGAAAAGATATAGTTGCTGCAATTCAATTTATCTCAAATCATGAAGATTATAAAAATGCGGATATTGATTACTTTCTATTTGTATGGGACAAGGAGCAAGCACTTTTGCATTTGGTTTAGAAGAAGAAATGAAAAGCTTCACGAACTTAAAGACAATGATTTCAGTTCAGC
>JBCBDH010000717.1:0-3323 GCA_038529855.1 Bacteroidota bacterium
AGACATTTTCGTCGCTAAGTATGATGATAAGCTACAGGAGTGGGGAACATGTCTAAACCCCCAATGCTCTGTCGATTATTTGAGCTAAAGTACAAGGTCCGACCATCTATAGCCAAAAAAGGCGTCTTCTCATCATAGGCGGAATTAATCATCGGTCCCAGATTTTCGGGCTCCGTCCAATTGCCATCGCGAAGTGTGGTCAAATAGAGATCATCTCCACCATAGCCTCCTGGCATACGGCTGGAAAAAAGTAAGGTGGTATCATTGAAAAAGTACAAATCGTTCTCTCTCCGCGCCCCATCAACTGGACCATTAAAAGCGACGGGGATAAGATTATCTTCATTGCCATTGGCAAAAGTATCAACCAATATCTCGCCTTCCGCTAAATTAGGACCTTTGTAGTAGTACATCACCCCTCCATTCATACTGAAATCGAGGGCCACATCATTTCGCGGACTATTGATCAAGGAACTCATGGGCGTTGTAGCAGTCCACCGACCATTGATGACAACCGTGGAGTAAATATCTGTGCTAAAATCGCCATACTTCTCATTGCGAAGTCCCTTATTGTCACGCAAACCACCAATGTTCCCCTCTCGGGAAGAAGAGAAATAGAGCTTATTGTTAAAATTTGGACTGGGAACAGGAGCAAAATCATCTCCACGGGTATTGACTTCGTCACCCAAGTTTTCTACTAAAGCGATTTCATCGCGATAAGCCAGTCGGAGTCCCATTGCACAGCGTCGAATAGCATCTTTAACGCTGCGCCGATCCAGATTGGTTGCTTTTGTTTCTTTGAGATACTGTTTGTAGTATTTGATGGCCGATTCAAAATCGTATTCCGAATGGTAGACCCTTCCAAGGTAATAATAGGTCTTGGGATCAGCTTTTTTGTTGTTGTCCAAGACATATTGAAGGTATTTTTTAGCCTCCTCTACTTCATTAGTAAAATAATAGCAAAGCCCGATCTTGTAGCGAACATCCAAATCTTCCTTTTTGAGTCGCTGGTATTTGAGGAACATATTTAGTGCCTCATGGTATTTGCTATATTTAAAATAGCCGTCGCCTTCATTTTTGAGCTTCTTGGCCGACACCTGTGCATTCAACAAGCCGCTAACACAGCATAGGATAAGCACAAATAAGCCATATCTGGGTTTCATAAACATGCTTTAAATTCATTCGCCAGGCGAATGGGGTCTCCGAGAGCTAAACTCCCAGGTCATCAGATGCTTCGGTCTGCATCAAAGGCCTCCAGGTAATCGCCTATGCGACGCAAGAAGGAACCTCCAAGGAAACCATCGACCACCCGATGATCATAAGACAAAGACAAGAACATCATATGTCTGACAGCGATCAAATCGCCATATTCCGTTTCTACTACTGCCGGTTTTTTGCGAATCGCACCAACGGCTAGAATGGCTACCTGTGGCTGGTTGATGATGGGAGTTCCCATGACATTACCAAATGTACCAACATTGGTTAAGGTGAAAGTACCTCCCTGAATTTCTTCTGGCTTGAGTTTATTGGTCCTTGCGCGTCCTGCCAAATCGTTCACCGCTTTGGTCAGTCCCAGCAAATTGAGGTGATCAGCCTGTTTGATAACGGGAACGATCAGATTGCCAGAGGGCAGAGCGGTTGCCATCCCTATATTGATTTGCTTCTTGCGAATAATTTGATGGCCATCCACAGAGACATTGACCATTGGAAAATCGCGAATGGCTTTAGCAACTGCCTCACAGAAGATAGGCGTAAAAGTGATTTTTTCTCCATATCGCTCCTGGAATCCTTTCTTTACGCTATTTCGCCAATTTACAATATCCGTTACATCCACTTCCACAAAAGAGGTGACGTGAGGGGAGGTTTGCTTGGATTTTACCATGTGATCAGCAATCAGTCTGCGCATCCGATCCATTTCAATAATCTCGGTATCCCCATTCATCGAAGAAACAGGACTTGGGCTTGCTGATACGGCTGGGCTTGCTGGTGCAGGGGTCTTCGCTACTGGGCTGGAATGCGTAATGGGAGGAGCGACTGATCGTTGGGAGACATAAGTAATTATATCTTTTTTAGTGACCCTTCCATTTTTACCAGTTCCAGGAATGGTATCCAGTTCGCTGGCACCAATATTTTCTTTTTGAGCAATATTCCGAACTAGTGGAGAGTAAAAGCGCTGACTTTGGCTAGGGGGTGGAGGAGCGACTGCGACTGCGGGGGCGGCAACTGGAGCAGTTTGTACTGCGGGTTCTGGCTGGGGCGGAGTTGGGGCGCTTGGCTGAGGCGTCTGGCCATTTATATTGCCATTTTGCTTAATCTCAGGGCTACCTTTGGGAGCTGGCGCCTCGCCTTCTGTAGCAATGACGGCGATGACTTTGCCGATCTCTACAGTATCATCCTCTTGATACAGTATCTCTGCGATGGTTCCACTGACGGGCGAGGGGACTTCTGAATCCACTTTATCCGTAGCGATTTCCAAAATGGTTTCGTCCATTTCTACGCTATCGCCAACTTGCTTGACCCATTTGAGGATCGTCGCTTCCATAATACTCTCGCCCATTTTGGGCATGATCAGTTCTACCTGAGCCATAATGGTGGTTGTTATTTGGTTTTAATAATTACCGCATGTGCTGTTATAACGCTTATACGGTAATGCTGGTCTAAAAGGCACACAAAATTACTTGAATTATCGCTCTAATAAAAATTTTCTAAGCAGATTCAAAACCTGGGTACTTGTAAACTGAATATTGCGGATTCGATCTTTCCCCAACTTCAATTTCTCGCAAACCACTTGTTCGCGATCACCAACTGCCATCCAAATGGTCCCTACTGGCTTATCTGCTGTTCCTCCCCCAGGACCAGCTATACCAGAAGTCGCAATTCCTACATCAGCCCCCAATTTCTTAATCACTCCCTTTACCATCTCCCTCACAGTCGGTTCGCTCACCGCCCCATGTGCCTTAAGCGTTTCTTCCTGGACCCCCAATTGCTCCATCTTCACCTCATTGGCATAGGCAATTACGGACCCTTTAAAATAAGCTGAAGAACCTGGAACAGAGGTGATTAAATGCGCAATATAGCCCCCTGTACAGCTTTCCGCAGTAGCCAACATTCTGCCCTGCTCTTTCAATATTCGCCCCATCACTTCCTCCAGCGCCTCGGTTCCATAACCATAAATCAATTCTGGAATCACCTCATTTAAGTCTGCTACTGCTTGGTCCAATTGCCGATTCAACTGCTGTTCATCCGCTCCTGTAGCCGTCAGTCGAAGTCGTACCCGTCCCATACCTGGTAAATAGGCCAGTTTGATCGTCTCAGGGAGGGCTTCT
>JBCBDH010000718.1:0-3323 GCA_038529855.1 Bacteroidota bacterium
GACCGATTTTTGCCCGATAAAGCCATTGACCTCATCGACGAAGCGGCTGCTCGCCTGCGTTTGGAAATGAACTCTGTGCCAGAAGAGTTGGACGAAATCGAGCGCAGAATCCGTCAGCTTGAAATTGAGCGGGAAGCGATGAAGCGGGAAAAGGATCAGGATCGCATTGAGCTGATCAATGCTGAATTGGCCAATCTGGAAGAGGAGCGGAATGCGCTGCGAGCGCGTTGGGAGAGCGAACGCGAGGTGGTTTTGGGTATACAAAAAGCCAAGGAAGAACTCGAACAGCTCAAGGTGGAAAGCGCACGTGCCGAACGCGAAGGTAACTTCAGCCTCGCTGCCGAAATTCGCTATGGCAAAAAACCTGAAGTACAGCAAAGACTAGATCAATACAACCAACAGCTCGTTGAAAGACAAAGCCAGGGCAATCTGCTGGTGAAGGAGGAAGTAGAGGCTGAGGATATTGCACAGATCGTCTCCAAATGGACGGGGATTCCAGTCACCAGGATGTTGCAGAGCGAGCGTGAGAAGTTGTTGACGATGGAGCAGGAGCTGCAAAAGCGAGTGGTGGGGCAAGATGAAGCCCTCGAAGCCGTATCTGATGCCATCCGCCGCAGCCGAACTGGGCTATCTGATGATCGACGGCCGATTGGTTCCTTCCTTTTCTTGGGAAGTACTGGGGTGGGGAAAACGGAATTGGCCAAGGCACTGGCTGAATACTTATTTGATGATGAGGGGCTGATGACGCGTATTGATATGAGCGAGTATCAGGAGCAACATGCAGTTTCTCGTTTGATTGGAGCGCCTCCAGGCTATGTAGGCTATAATGAAGGTGGGCAATTAACAGAGGCCGTTCGCCGCAAGCCCTACTCTGTGGTCTTATTGGATGAAATTGAAAAGGCACATCCTGATGTGTTCAATATTCTACTACAAGTACTGGATGATGGTCGATTGACAGATAATAAGGGACGGGTCGCCAATTTTAAGAATACGATCATCATTATGACTTCCAATATTGGTTCCGATGTGATCCAATCACAGTTTTACAAGATGAATAAGGGGAATCGAGAGGAAATGATAGAGCAAACCCAGGAACTGCTGCTGGCCTTACTCAAGCAAAAGATGCGGCCGGAATTCATCAACCGAATTGATGAAACCATCGTCTTCCAGCCTTTGAGCGATAAGCACATCAAGGATATCCTAGCCCTACAACTGCGACAGCTTCAAACGGTATTGGATAAACAGGAAATTCGCCTATCGGTCAGTCCACAGGCGATGGAATTATTGGCAGAGAAAGGCTTTGACCCTGAATTTGGCGCTCGCCCCATCAAGCGACTGATCCAAAAGAAAGTCTTGAATGAATTGTCTAAGCAGATGTTGTTGCAAAAGGTTCAGCCCAATAGCCATGTCGTACTAGATGCCTTTGATGGAAAGTTGGTCTTTCGAGCACCACTGAGAAAGGAGGAAGGAGAGGCAGCTTAAAGAAAATCGAACATTTTAGCTTATATTAAAAGTGTCGGACCCACCTCGCGTGAGCCCGACACTTCTGTTTTTGGATAACAATCAATTATATCCAATCAAGCGCTTTTACCAAATAGGTCAATTGGAAGGGCAAAACGACCCAAAACCACTCTGACCAAAACATCAACAATAAAACAAACAAAACGGTAGAAACCGCGAAAATCAACCAATAAAGGCGCTTCTGATTAGGACTTACTGTATTTTCCATATCTTCATTATTCTATTTGCTACAAAATTAGGAAATATACTGGATAAATTCTACCCCCGCTTGATCAAATTCGACTTAATATAATTATTCAAAAAGTTCTCTCGATAGGTCTTTCCCAAGGGGATTTCTTCACCTGACAGTTGTATAAAGTCCTGATCTACAGAGTCAATAAAGTGGATATTGATGATGTAGGACTTACTGATGCGAACAAAGATGGCATCTGGCAACTGACTATTGATGGTTTTGATGTTCATCGCCGTCATGACTTTATCTTTATTGGTATAGATCATGACATAATCCTTGAGCCCCTTGATGTATTTGATGTCCTTAAAAAAGACTCGAATATAGCGGCGTTCGGACTTGATATAGATATAGTCATTGGAAATGGATTCCACCGTCATTTTGCTCTTGCTGCTTTGTTGGTGCAGGTCATAGATTTCCTTGGCTCGGTTGACAGCCTTAATAAAGCGGCTAAGACGAATGGGTTTGACCAGATAATCGACCACCTCCAGCTCAAAGCCCTCCAAGGCATACTCTGAATAGGCCGTAGTGAGGATGATTAAGGGAGGATTATTGAGTGATCGGATAAACTCAATACCAGTCAGCCCTGGCATTTGTACATCCAAAAACATCAAATCGACCTCATTATTGGCCAAAAAGTCATTGGCACTAATGGCATTGCCAAACTGGCCCACCAGCTCCAGGAAGCTCACTTCCTCGATATTGAGTTCTACCCCTTCTCTTGCCAGGGGTTCGTCGTCCACGATGATACATTTCATATTTGGGTATTTAGTACGTTCTCATTAATTTCTTCGACCCGAAGGCTCATTTCCACCCTATAGGTTTCCTTTCCACTCGTAATCTTTAGGTGATGGCGATCGGGATAGAGCAATTTCAAGCGTCTTCTCACATTAACCAGACCAATTCCTCCCTTGACATTGGGATAGGGTTTGGTGGGTTTGGAGTTGGTAATGCTGAATTTGATGCGTTTGGGTTGTATGTCAAAATTGATGCGGATGAAGGATTCATTATCCAGTCCCATCCCGTGTTTGACGGCATTTTCGACAAAGGGGATAAAGAGGAAGGGAGCCACCAGCATACCATTGGCTTCTCCATTGACATTGAATTCCAGCTTGGCATTGCTCTTTCGAATCTTATCCAGCTTCAAGTAGTTTTTTAAATATTCAATCTCCGTTTTCAAATAGACCTTGTCTTTAGCACAATCGTAGAGCTGATAGCGCAACAGATCAGACAATAATAAGATGGATTCAGAAGCATCGCCAGGAGCCTTTCTATTTTGGACATATATATTATTGAGCGAATTGAAGAGGAAATGAGGATTGATTTGATGTTTTAAAAAGGCCAGCTCCGTCTTGAGACTGGTGGTCTCCAATTGCTGTATTTTGGCTTGATTCCTCAAAAAGCGACGAGCAATATGTATACCCACAGCCATTCCCAATACCAGGGTGGTATGCACAAAGTCTTGTACTAGTATCGTCACGGGAGAAATCACCTGATCTTCGGGGCAGTAGGGACAAAAGGTAGGAAAGGCAAAGGTCAAGGCCAATTCCATACTAATAATAATACTAATCAG
>JBCBDH010000719.1:0-3322 GCA_038529855.1 Bacteroidota bacterium
AAGGCGGTGAAGAAGTTTCCCCACAAATAATTCCACCGACTTCCTGCCCAGGGCTTAATCACATAGACAGTACGCAGGTGCGTTTGTTTTCCAGTGGTTAAGCCCTGGGCAGGAAGGCGGTGAAGAAGTTTCCCCACAAATAATTCCACCGACTGTATCATTATTGAATACTGCTTTGATGGAAATTCCATTATCCACTGCATATTGGGCAAAGGCAGTCGCACCAAATAAGCCCTGCTCCTCCCCTGTAGTCGCCATAAATACGATGGTATGATCAAAGCTAAACTGACTCATCACTCGGGCCAGTTCTATGACCAGGGCCGTTCCACTTCCATTGTCTTCCGAGCCCTCCGCCAAACAATCCACATCACAGGGCCCTTCACAACGACTGTCGATGTGGGCTTGTACAATAATGATCGAGGGATCACTCTTATCCATACCTGGAAGGACTGTAAAAATATTTTTATGTCGCCCCATTCCACAAACCTCCTGGTCGAATTGCAAAAAGGAGGTCACCAATCGTTGCTCTCTTTGCGCACTAAATTCTTCAAACTTTTCAAATACCCAATTGCGAGCTGCGCCCATTCCTTCAGTAGGCGAAAGCGTATCAGCTCCTGTATTTCTGGTTCTAAACGCACTTAACCTAAACAAATAAGCTCTTAGAGAATCAGGTAATATACCTGAAGCGATGCCCTGGGCAATACTCGCGGGATCATTAATGAGGGTACTGGCTTGATAATCAGCAGGATCGTAATTCCCTAGCAGAATTTGCTCCGCCAAAGGATTGGTGCTGAGGATATTTTCTTGGGCAAAAACCGTGACGGCAAAGAAAAAAGACAGGAAAAAAAGGACTATTCTCATCATAAAAGGGATTGTGCTATTCAGTAATTTAAACATCCCTAAGATAAGTGTTCCTATTTAATATTCGACAATGCGTAGCCAACTATTGGTCTCAATCTGCCAATCATTATCCACTCGCAGCCATTGGATGTTAAAATAACCTTCCCAGGGCACTTCTCTACCCTCCTCATCCAAACTTTTACCATAGTATTTTCCATTGCAAAAGGCATCCTGATCTGTGATAACTAATTGATCCAGTTGGATGTCGTGAGCGGTGATGTCCTCGCCATTGGGAATGTGCCATAGGTCCTCCTCCAGGCCCTTCCGCATCCACAGCGTACCCCTTTCTGGATACCGAAGCCCATCCCAGGTATAACAAGTAATGATTTGGCCAATATCAGCCTCTACAATGTATCTGGATAGGTCCAATAACTTTGCTTTGATCTGTTCCCGCTCGATGGTATAGCGCGATTGGTCTGGTGGGAATATTTGAGCGGAAAGGGAGGAGAAAGCAGCTAAAAGGAGGATGGGGAGTAGTAGAAAACGAATCATATAGCTATATATTACTGTGTTTATAGGGTAACGTCAAAAAGAGTGCTTCATTGTACATAAACAGCTACTCCTGATCGCTCATGGCCTGGTAAATCACCTCATGGAGTCGCGGACGGATATTGAGTTGATAGATCAGGCGATTTTCGCGGGTGGGGAAAACGCGGTTGGACAGGAAGATGTAGATTAAGTCGTATTGTGGATCGACCCAGCAGAAGGTTCCAGTGTAGCCAGCGTGTCCATAGCTTTTGGGGCTAGCCCATTGGGAGACGGAACTTTTGGCGGCATCGTATTCCAGCAAAGGCTTATCAAAACCCAAGCCGCGGCGATTATCTTCTTCGGCATAGTGGCGGCGAGTGAAGGTCTGAATGGATTGGGCAGGAATCAATTGTTCACCGCCATATTCGCCTTCGTTGAGGTAACATTGTAGCAGTTTGGCCAGGTCATTAGCGGTACCAAATAACCCAGCATTGGCTGAAATGCCGCCCATCATGGCTGCTCCTTCATCATGGACGGTTCCCTGGAGCTGTTCCTTGCGGAAAAAGGTGTCTTTTTCGGTGGGAACGATGCGTTGTTTGGGATAGTAACGCAGTGGATTATAGCCCAAGGTGGTCGCACCAAGGGGTAGGTATAATTTTTTGTTAAGGTATTCCTCATAGTCCAGGCCACTCAATCGAGAGACAATTTCGGGGAGTAGGTAAAATAGTAAGCCCGAGTAGACATAGCCCTCTTGTTTGTTGAGTGGAGAATCCAAAATGGCCTGATAAATTTTATCCTGGTAATGCCGATGCAGCCACAGTTGCTCACTCACGGGTACAGGAAAGCGACGGGAAGCTCGCTTTTTAAACGTTCGCCATTTAAAGCGACCATTTTTGCGTAGGGTCTCGCGCCAGTAGGGTATCCAGGGTTGGAGCTGAGCATGGTGGGAGAGCATGCGGCGAAAAGTCAAATGGCCTTTATTGCTGCTTTGGGCGGTTGGCCAGTAGGTTTGTAAGGAAACATCCAGATCAAATCGCTTTTGACCGTGTAGCTGCATGAGAGCTGGCAAAGCAGAAGTTATTTTGGTGAGGGAGGCAAAATCGTAGAGATCATCTCGACTGAGCGCTTGACTAGTATCGTATTGATGATGACCATAAGTTTCGTGAAAGACGATCTTTCCCTTACGGGCGATGAGTACTTGCATACCAGGAAAGGCACCTGCTTGTATGGCCTCCTGCGCAATTGCTTTGATGCTGTCCTTCAATAGATCAGCATCCAGTGCCGCCACTTCTGGGGGAGCATAGCCCAAACGAACTGGCCCCAAGACATCTATCCCTGCCTCTACTGGAAATACCTCTCCTAAAGGCACTTTCAGTCTGGCCTGTGTACCTATCCCTCCAAAGATCAATTGTGCGGCCAGTGATTGGTAAAGCCAGTCACTTTCTGGAGCAAAGATCAAGCTTTGGCGATGTTTGAGTAATTGGGGATATTGGTCTAGTATAGGCCCTTGTCCAAAAATCACCCATATGCTGGGTTTGAAACGAACATCACGGAGATACAGCCCTAGAAGTCGATGCTCCTCGTCGGTGAGCTGGTGATGGCTTTGAATGGCGATAATGGGAATGACTTGACCAGGAGCTCGACGAGCGGAAAAAGTCTTTGTCCAATCTGGAGAAAAAGCGATAGGCGCCGTATAATTTCGGACCATCTGAGCAAAAGGTCCTTCTTCCTCCAAACCAATAAGAACCAACTTAAAGGCTTTTTGGCCGAGTTGCTTAATGGGGATTTGGTCGCTGGAATCTTGAACTAAGACCAAATGTTCCAGGGCCTTTTGATAATCGGATTGAGCGATGGGCTGGGTGTAGAGGTAGATAAAAGAAGATAGGCAAAAGAAAAAGGTAAAGCTGTATTTTTGAGTCAGTGCGATCATGCCGATAAAAATAGTTATTCCCTT
>JBCBDH010000720.1:0-3310 GCA_038529855.1 Bacteroidota bacterium
GTGCCGCCACTGGATCAGCTTGGATCGAACGGAGCAAAGTATCCGTCCACCAATTCGCTTGGGGAATACTTTCCAATCCCGTTTCCGTCAAGGCCGCTACCTTATCTTTTTCTTGAGCCAGCTCTACCACCATCCTCAAACGCTTGGTTAAGTCCTCAGGATGACCATTGGCCCCCATGTCGTGATAATCGTCCAGGCCAAGAATATCTACATACTCATCTCCAGGATAGCATTCCAGATAGTGTGCTTTGTCATTAAAAATATCAGGAGAATAGGCCCAGAGGATATGGTGAAGCCCCTTCTCATCTCTAAGGTATTCTACGGTAAATCGCCAAAGGGCCTTGTATTCTTCTGGGCTACAATGTCCCTTCCCCCACCAAAACCAAGAGCCCGTATGCTCGTGAAAAGGGCGAAAAATAATCGGAATCTTCTTTTTAAAAATAAAGCCTACCCGCAAATCCCTGACAAAGTTGGCAAAGTGATCGAGCTTGGCGAGATAGGCCGCATGTTTTTCGCCACCTGGCAGTAAAGCCGCTACGACCTTATTCCCCACATCCCAGGTCGAACCCCCATAAAAATTGTCCATGTGCCAACTGATGGTATTGATTCCTCCCATTTTGTAAACCTTCTTGATCCAAGCCTTCATATGCTCAAAATCTACCGTATCCAGATTGTGGGGGGAGTCGCCCAATTTCCCCAAATCCCATCCAACTACCGCAGGATGTTGCCCACAGACGTCTTCGACATCTGAGCGATGCTTGTGCCAGTCTTCCCAAGTCACCCCATAAGCCAGCGCATCCTGATGGCCAAAAAGCAGCTTTGTTTTAGCCAGTTTCTTCAAATTGGCATAGAGCGCTTTGGTGGCTTTGGTCGCTTTGGGATCAACGGTTTTGATAGTTGAATATCGACCATCAACTGCTTGAACCATAGATAAAAAACCACTGCTGATGACCAAGAGCAGACCCAAGTGGATAGGATAGGATTTCCTCATTTTTCTTTTTTGGATTTGAGATAAGTAGATGCTTAAAGTCCTAGTGAAATAAGACAACAAAACATTAGCGGTGGGCAATATAATTGGATTTATTACATTTTTCTCGCTTCCTAAGCAACTTTCCTTCAAGTATTTATGGGCCTGATACAATGTAGGTCTTTTACGTTGTTTTCATCAATTTACCCATTGGAAGCTGATGTAGATAAGGGGGGAAAGGCTTATTTGAAAGCTAGTAGCCAAGTGCTAAATAAGCCTTTCCATCTTGCAAATTATGTGTTAACTTCGTTGATGTGCTTAGCCCTGTCGGACTGACTCCCCGCCAAAGCGGGGTCAGTCCGACAGTTGCGGGGGGGCTTTGAGTGCCAAAGCGGGGTCAGTCCGACAGTTGCGGGCGGGCTTTGACAGTTGCGGGCAGGCTTTGAAAGACAACATTCAAAAAGATATTTATGAAGCGCTGGATAACTATACTCCTTTTCTTACTAAACCTTCCTTTTTCCTATTCACAGCAAGCGCTAAAGCTTATTTCTCATCAAAAGGAAACCGCACAAATGCCCATTATCCACCAAGTCATCGTCAAGGACTCGATCATCGAACAATACGCCAAATGGGAATGCCTGGTTGAATTAAGTGCAGCTTATGACAATCCCTATGATTATGATCAAGTACAATTAGTCGCCATTTTTAATGGCCCCAATGGCCAAAGCCATACTGTTGATGGTTTCTATATGCAAGATTTTGAATTGGATACCAGCAGTGGAGCGATTACGGTCTTGGGGAATGGTGGTTTTAAAATTCGATTTGCTCCTCTACAAATCGGCACTTGGACTTTTCAAATACAGCTAACAGATGCCAATGGTACGGTAAGTTCTGAGGTTCAGAGCATAGCATGCATTGCCTCCACGAATAAAGGCTTTGCCCGATTGGGAACAACAAATTACCTGGAACTCGACAATGGAGAACAGCTGATCCTCGTTGGGGAAAACATGGCCTGGCCAAATAATAACCCTTACATTGACTATAAAAACTGGCTGACTCGCCTGAGCGAAAATGGCGGAAATTACTTTCGATTGTGGCATGCCCATTGGGGGCTAGGGATAGAGTGGAAAGCGGGATGGGAGGACTTTGAGGGATTGCGGCGCTATAATGAACGCCATAGCTTTTATCAGGATTGGTTGTATGATTATTGTGCTGAAAAGGGGATTTATATCATGTTGGCCCTACAGCATCATGGCCCTTTTTCCAGCAATGTTGATTCCAATTGGGAAGACAATCCCTACAATACGATTAATGGTGGCCCTTGTCAGAATACCTGGGATTTTTTTAGCCATCCAAGCGCCATTGCCCATACCAAAAATCGCTATCGCTATATTCTGGCGCGTTGGGGCTATGCGCAGAGTATCCTGTCTTGGGAGCTTTTCAATGAAGTGGATTGGACCGATAATTTTGATAGCCATCAAAGCACCGTTCAGGCTTGGCACTTGGATATGGCCGCCTACCTCAAAACCAATGATCCCAATGAGCATCTAGTCACAACGAGCTATGCCAAAGAAAGCAATGACCCTAGCGTTTGGGCAAATCCTGATATTGACTACTCCCAAACCCATTATTACCTCAATACCGCCAATATCGAAAGAGCCTTGGTTGGAGGTATACAAAAGTACCTGACGGATTTTGATAAACCCACACTGACGGGAGAATTTGGACTAGGTAGCAATCCCGATTTATCCAATACTGATGCGGATGGCATTCATCTGCACAATGCCCTGTGGGCTTCCTTGCTAGGGGGGGGTATGGGAACGGCTATGTCTTGGTGGTGGGATGTATATGTACATCCAAGGGACTTGTATCATCATTTTGCCCCCCTTCGAGAGCTTGCGGATCAAATTCCTTTTGTTGCCGCTAATATGCGCCCCACTTTGTCCTACATCACTGGAGCACCTGGTGATTTAGTCCTGAGCCCCAATTTAGGCTGGGGAGAAATTGGCAGTGAAAACATCACCATTAATGAAAACGGAACAAGCGATCCATCCTCTCCCAATTTAAGCCAATACCTATACGGCTCAGAATGGAATACCCAATACCGCAGCCCACCCACCTTTTATGTTGATTTCCCAGAAGCAGGTGAATTTAGGGTCAGGACCAACACAGAGCTAGGCACCAATCCCCGCATCTCCATCTATCTTGGCGGCAGTTTGGTACTGAACGAGCCAGCTCAAACCAATAGGTCTTATACCATTGCTATTCCCCCTGGAACACATCAGGTCAAAGTTGATAATTTAGGGACAGATTGGGTAAGCATTTCTTCTTATCGCTTCACGG
>JBCBDH010000721.1:0-3309 GCA_038529855.1 Bacteroidota bacterium
CGAGTTGATACCAATCCTGATCATTGCCACAACCGTGATGAGGAAGCGCGTTTGCTTTCTATTGGAGATGAGCAGATTCACAGCTTACATCACGGTTGTGGCAATGATCAGGATTGGTATCAACTCGAAGCTGGTCAGGCCCTGGGCGATTATGTGATTAGGGTCCAAAAAATTCCAGACTGCGATTGGCCAGTAGATGATGTTGATGTGTTTTTTGAGAACAGCAGTGGCAATGTGGTTATTTTTCCATCTGCTAGTATAGTAGAACTGAATGGCCTTTTTATCGTTACCATCAGTTGTCAAGATATACAGAATAATGACCTGTTTTTACGGGTCAGAAATTTTGGTGATCCAAGAGGTTATTATAGTATTTCCCTAGAGAGTAGCGAAGGGGAGGCAGAGATTCAGGGGCCAAATGTGCTGTGTCAGGGAAGAGAGTACGAAGTGGTAGGTATTCCATCTGGAGCGAGTGTTTTTTGGAGTTCGACCTCAGGGCTTAATTTGAGCTGTCTGGTTTGTAATCCAACTTCTGTACAAAGCGTTTCTGGAAGTGGCCCATTTATTATTGAGGCAACTGTATTGCACAATGGTTGTGAAATTACGCTTGAAAAGGAGGTACAGAATTCTGGAAGTACAGTTCCTCCATTTTCTATTCACGAACTCATTCCCGCTTGTTATGATCCAATTGGCGGCTTTGGATTTAGTGAATATCTGATTTCCAACCCTTCAGCTGGGGTGACTTATAATTGGGCGGTAAGTGGTGGTACAGCCTTCCCTGGTACAGGTACTTTTGCTACCATCAATCCCAACAGCATAGGCTGGTTTACGATTACGGTAACGGCTGTTGGTCCTTGTGGAGCAGAGCGGGTCGTAAGGGCTGATTTCTTTGCTGATCCATGCGACGATATGCGACTAAAGCTAAGTCCAAATCCAACAAGGGAGATTTTGCGAGTAGAGATTGAGGATACAATTTCTGAGGGAAAGGTAAGAGAGGATTACCTCATTTTTGTCACGGATCTATACGGGGAGATGATGTATCAGGGCGTCAGCGAAATTCGCGAGCTTACCCTGGATGTATCCAATTACAAGGATGGCGTTTACAATATGACGGTATTTAGAGGGGATGCATATACTTCCACGAATTTTGTGGTGAGTAGGGAATAGATAAAGTAATAATTGCCAGAGCGGCGGAAGCCGCTCTGGCAATTATTTTCACAGTACTCACTTCTTTCGCTTAAAAGTTGGAAAAGGAATATAAGTGTCATCCCCTGGCACCTTGGGAAATTCCTTATTCATCCAATCTTCTTTAGCCTCGTTCAAACGTACTCTGCTATGCGACACAAAATTCCACATCAAAAAGCGTTCTTCTGGTAAGGGCTCCCCGCCAAAGAGTAGGATTTGTGTATTCTTATCGAGACAAATACTACATTCATCATCCGTTTTACTGATGAGCATTTGTCCTGCATTTACCTTTTGGTCTTCACTTGTAATAGAGCCATTGACGATGACAAAAGCGACCTCGCCCTTGAGCTGTCCCCTTAGGTCTAGGGTCGTTTCTTCAGCGGCGAAGATGTCCACCATAAATAGGGGGGAATATCCTTGGAGCGGAGCGGATTTTCCAAAGGCATTTCCCGCAACGAGTTTGATGGTAAGAACGTCAGACTGCCAGGTGGGAATGGCTGCTTTTGGGAAATAGTCAAATTGCGGCGTCATTTCTTCTTTCTCTTTGGGCAAGGCTACCCAAATCTGATAACCATGCATTCGCCACTCCTCTGCTCCTCTTTTGTGCATGGGCGTCCTTTCGGTATGCGTCACGCCCTGCCCAGAGGTCATAAAACCCACATCGCCAGGACGGATGACTTGGATGCTGCCCGTACTATCTCGATGCTCAATTTCGCCTTCAAACAAATAGGTTAGGGTGCTTAATCCAATGTGAGGGTGTTGGTCGACATCCATGTATTTGCCATTACCTATGGTGGCTGGGCCCATGTGATCAATAAAAGTAAAAGGTCCTACCTGTCTCTTTTTTCTAAAGGGCAGCAATCGGCCAACCATGAAATTGCCCAGATCGGTTTGTCTTTCGTCGACGATGAGTTTGTTATTAGCCATTGGTTTTGTTTATAGCTGTTTTTACGGAATGAGGATGAATCGCATTTGTGCTTAATATTGGATTTGGCTTAGGTTGTTGTTTTGGGTACAAATTGCTTAATCGATTCTGATGATAGCGTCTAGCCATCGTAAACCTTCTTGGTACTGGCTTTTTGGATGCGAATTAAGCGTCCATTGACCTCATCGCTCAGCATAAATAGTTGGCCTTGGGGGCTGAGTGCGACTTTTCGGAAGCGGATGCGATCGTTGACAAATAATTCCTCTAAGCTGACCACCTCCTCCCCTTCCAAACGGATTCGCCAAAGACTTCCTCTGGACAGACCAGACAGAATAATATCTCCCTTCCAATTGGGGAATTCCTTTCCATAATAAAAAACCAAACCCGTTGGAGCGATGGTTTGAAGCCAGGTATATTTGGGGTCCTTAAATTCGATTCCTTCCATGGACGGAGGTTCAAAATCCCTGTTTCTATATTTTCCGCTGGTCTTGATTGGCCAGCCGTAATTTCCGCCTGCTACCAATAGATTGAGTTCGTCTCCTTGCAAAGAACCGTGCTCGCTAAACCAAATCTGCCCTGAGGCTTTATCTAAGGTAATGCCTTGAGCCGCTCTGATGCCTGCGGCAAAGATGCTGGGCAGGGCTTCTGGTCCAAAATCTGGATTGTCAGTAGGGATACTGCCATCGTCATTTAAGCGGTGTATTTTGCCCCTTTTGTCCTTCAGGTCTTGCGCAACAGGTAAAGCGGGTTGATCCCTTTCATTATAATACCTCTCCCCAATCGTGAAATACAGTTTTTGATCTGCTCCAAAGACCATTCCCCCACCGTAATGGAATAGATCAAAGCGATAAGGCTTGGCCAGAAATATTTCTTGAATATCCAGCAGTGTATCTACTTCGAGCTTTGCCCGAATGATTTTGGTGGTCGTCCCTTGTGCGTTTTCCGCAGCATAGGAGACATAGATCCATTGATTAGCCTCAAAATTGGGATGTTTGAGTACTTCAAAAATTCCGCTATTGTCTCGAAAGTCAGTCACCCTAATGCTATCCACCAAATCGTTGGGGAAGCCTTTGACGATCCTTTTATGCCCTGTCGCTAAGTCTGCTCTAATCAGATGGCCATCCTTTTCTGTGATCAGCACATCCGTCTCACTCAAAAAAGCCATGCTCCAAGGATGCTTCAAACTATCCAAAAGGACCACT
>JBCBDH010000722.1:0-3298 GCA_038529855.1 Bacteroidota bacterium
CCATCTGAATATCCGCAATTTTATGACCTTTGAAGAATTGGAAATTCCCACTTTGAAAAGGGTGAACCTAATTGCGGGAAAGAACAATGCGGGGAAGACGGCTCTGTTGGATGCTATACGTGTGTTAAAAGCTAGAAGGATCAATGCAGTTATTAATAATATACTAGCCGCTAGAGAGGTATTTGTACCTGGAGATTCGAATTGTTATATCCACTTATTCAATCGAAAAGGCGTTGGTAGCGAGCAAGTTGAAATCAATGAAAGCATCATCGAGATTATTAATTTTGGAAGTGAAGACATGAATTTTGCCTACTATGCTAAAGGAGGATCAGAAGAAGAAGCAATATTATTAGACCCCAATGTCGTTTCTACGCCCTTAGATGATCTAATTCACGTACCCTATCAGGCTAATAATGAAAATCTATTGCGATTTTGGGGAAATATTGACCTGACTCCCAAGGAGGACGATGTATTGCAAATGCTTAAAGAAACGGTGCAGCCAAATTTGGTTAAATTCAATATAAGTGACCAGGTGAGAGTGAGATTAAAAGATACCAACAGCCCTGTTCTATTGGGAACCCTTGGTGATGGTGTTCGTCGTATCCTTCACATCGCCCTAAGCCTAGCTAATGCCCAAAATAACATCCTCCTCATTGATGAGATCGAAATGGGTCTTCACTATTCTGCCATGGAAAAGCTGTGGCAAATGATTTTCAAATATGCCCATGCTTGGGACATTCAAGTCTTTGCAACTACACATAGCCAAGATGCTATTCGATCCTTTCACTATGTCGCCTCTGAGGAGCAATACCTAGAAGAAGCAGAATACATACGCTTGCAGGTTAATAGGAAGGGGGAGCATGAGGCTGTCATCTATGATGGCCAAAGGCTGAAAGATAGTATTCAACTAGAACTCGAAATTCGCTAAACATATGAAGCAACGATTAATCGTTGAAGGTAAGGATGCCATTGTTTTGGCGGAAATTCTGAAACAAAGAGGGCTACCACCACCTAAAGGCTATCACATACCCACTAAATTTGAAAAGGAATTTATTAAACGCGCTGATGGGATCAAGAATGTGGAAACTGTACTAAGAGAACAATTAGAGACCCCATCAGTTGAACGTATTGGAGTAGTTGTGGATGCCAATTCGGTCGGACCTATCCAACGATTCAATCAGCTCAAAAGCTTTATTGAAGCTACATTGAAAGAGTCGCTGTCTACAAGTGCTGCCCTAGGCCCTAAAGGTTATCATGCTAAAGTTTCTGATAAACTCAGTATTGGGATCTGGATTATGCCCGATAACCAAAACAATGGTTATCTAGAGCATTTTATTAGTCAATTGGTCCCAAAAGATAATCCTATTTGGGAGTTCGCAGCGCAGCAAGTTGAACAATTCATGCAACAGACTTACTGCCCATTTTCCGAGGTCAAAAAACAAAAAGCTTTGGTTCATAGCTATCTAGCCTTGCAAAAAAAGCCTGGTTTACCAATGGGAACAGCTGTTAAAAGTAAATACTTCCTAGCAGAGTCCCCCGCAGCAGACCATTTTGAAGCTTGGTTTAAAACAACTTTTGAACTAACCGCTTAGCCCAAACAAAACTGACCTGCACTACTCACCCAATAAGCATAATAAAAAGCCTATTTTTATGTTTACATGGTAAACAACAATAAATGCTATGACCTTGATCATCAATTTTATTTTTAGAACCCATATGGATAAACTTTTTATACTCACCTTGATTATTTTGGTCCTTAGTCCATGGAATAGGATGCAGGCTCAACAGCGTATACAACTAGGGAACTATTCTTTTGAAAACAATGGCCCAGCCCACTCCAAGACACCAAGAGGCTGGTCTTTTTGTGGAAAAACGGACAATTCTCCACCAGATATACATGGCTATGATACGGATTTCTTTGAGGTGATCCACAGTCCTCAAGAAGGGGATAATTTTTTGGGCTTGGTAGCGAGAAAAGATGGGACAACAGAAAGCATCAGTCAATTATTGGATGATCCCCTGGAGAAGGGGAAAACCTATTGGTTTAGCCTTTACATGGCTCGCACTCCAAAATATAAAAGCGTCACTTTGGAAAGCGAGGGAGAATTGGTCAACCTAAGCGATACCTGTCGATTGCAAATTTGGGGAGGGAAGAAGCGGTGCAGAACCGACGAATTATTAGGAAGCTCTGACCCTGTAGAACATGAAAACTGGATTGAATACGAGTTCTTGTTCGAACCCAAGGACGAATGGGATTACCTCACGCTGGAAGTAAGTTATGACAATCCGCTCAAGCCAGAAAATGGCCATATTCTCATCGACAACCTTTCGGATATCGTCGAGATCATTGAAAACGAATCAGATAGCAAAATTAGTAAATACGAAAAATACGAGCTGGCGACATTGGATGCAGAGACCATTATCCAACTAGCCAATGAATGTGTGGCCTATCACAGTGCTGCTGGATATGAATACCCCATTTCTCTACAACTGATTAATAAGGTAGCCGCCTTTCACGATCAGCAAAGTAGCAATGGTTTGCGCAGCTACATCATCAATCACGATATGGGCGATATTTCTTCTATGATTCGAATTTTGGAGATGATCAATGTACAAGCCCCTACTGAGGTGCTGAAGAAATCGACTTTGATTTATCAGACCAAAAAACGAGAGGAAGAAGTATCTGAAGAGGATTATCAGTATTTTGACAATAGTGATGAACTCTTCCTCGAATCGCTACAACAAGAAAGTATTCTCGATCGCCTTAAAGCCTATATTAATTCCAATAAAACGGCTATTACGGAAGATCTGAGTGTTTGCCGATAAACAATTGCTGTCTTTACATTCAGGATAATCATCATTGGAAATCGTGTCAAAAAGAAAGCAAAAATCGGATTCTTTCTATCGCTGCCCCTGCTGTGGACAAAGACGACGGACTAGTGAATTAACAAAAGTTGCGGAGCAATTAAAAGTTGAAGAAAGCAGCTTGGGAACGCTAAGAGATGATAGTCGACAGGGATTGGACTGGGCTTGCGATCCTTGCATCAGTCAAGGTAAAACCCTAAAAGCCAATTTAAAACGCCAGGTTTTCTGTTGGTATGGCCATCTCTATTACTACGATGAAAAGCGAATCTGTCAAACCTGCCATCAATCCTTTCTCTTTACGCGAAAAGAAAAAAAATTCTGGTACGAACAATTACAATTTTGGATAGAATCCAAACCTAATCATTGTCCCGAATGTCGTCGAGCTATCCGCAGAAAAAAATTAGATAATACCCGATTATCTGAACTCCTAAAG
>JBCBDH010000723.1:0-3297 GCA_038529855.1 Bacteroidota bacterium
TAAATGGCCATTGAGGATTTCTACCCATCATCAATCCCCTGATCCTTAGCAATCGACCAGCGCATATATTGGCCGATCTTATGGACATCAGTATTGACAATCCCTACAAAAAAGAAAAAAACTATTCGAGGTTGGAGGTGGAAATCCTCAATGGCCATTTAAAGTATACCAAATACCCTTTGATGATTGGCCATTTTACAGGGGATGATATTTTGAGTACGGAAGGTGTTGTCGATTTTTTATACGATAAAGAACTGAGCAATAGAAATAAACTAGGGGCCTATCCAAGTCATTTGGGTACCTCCTTGTACATACACAGCGAGAAGAGCTATCTCAACGGCGCTTTGGTGGTGGGTATGGGACCGCGCAACAGCATCAATGTGCAACGGCTTCAATTTGCTGTTGAACAGGCCATTTTATCCTTTTTACTCAATAAAGATGTCGCGGATAAAAGCGGAATTGCCAGTATCCTCATTGGTTCTGGTTATGGGGGGATTATAACGACTGAATGTGTGAATGCCATCATTACGGGGGTAGCCAATGCCAATGAACGTATCCTTGAGGTTTACCCCGATCATCAAACCATTTCTACCCTTTCTCTTATCGAACTGTATAAGGATAAAGCTGAAATGGTTTATGAGTACATCAATGAGAATAAGGTCATCTTTGAGGAAATGAATGTCTTCCTCAAATCAGACTTAAAACAAGTGCAAGGCTATGTACAATATCGAAAATACCAATCTGATAAAAGATGGTGGTACAATATCACGGTCAATCAGTGCTTTGAGAAAAATGAGCCAATTGATCAATTTAACTATTCCGTTTCTTCCAAAATAGCCCGCGTAGAAACCATTACCCTCGATGTGGATAAAGAAGAGGTCAATTTGCTATTGGGTCAAATTGATTCTGACAAAAACTGGCAACAAGCGACCATTCAAGCAGCCTTTCGTATGATGATCCCTAAAGAAATCATTCGATTGATTAGTAGTAATACTGGTATTGTTTGGACACTAGATAAGCATACTGCCGTTTATCCCTGGGAGCTGATCTTTATGGAAAGAATACAGGATAAACCAGTCAGCGTTCAAGCGGGTATGATCCGACAACTAATGATCAATGATCCCAAACCTGTAAAATATGTCAATTCCAATAAGGTCTGTATTATTGCAGACCCGATTTTGAGTACTACTTATATCGAAAAATATCCTGAAGTCAAAAAGATGGCTCAACTACCTAGCGCCGTCAAAGAGGGATACGACGTAATCAATACCTTCAAAGCATTCGACTGTATTACAACGGACTTGATCAATCAAACCTACGCAGAAATATATCCCAAACTCATTCTTGAAAAACATCGATTACTGCACATCGCTTGTCATGGAGTGGTCAACTGGGGCCCTAATAACAAAACGGGTATTGTATTCGATTATCAATCTATCTTAACGGCTGAGAAACTTAGTAATTTGGAATACATGCCCGAATTCGTTTTTCTCAACTGTTGCTATTCAGGGTATATTTCTAATATGGATAAAAACAAATTTTCGGCTACTGCAGGGATTGCATTAATCGAAAATGGCGTGAAGGCAGTCATCGTTGGAGCCTGGGCCATTGACGACCAATTGGCCAGAAAGTTTGCGGCGGAGTTCTATTCCTACTTTCTAAAAGGCGATTACTTTGGCGAAGCCGTCAGAAAAGCTCGAGAAAGCATTTACAATGAAAGTAAAAACGACAATACCTGGGCCGCCTATCAATGCTATGGTAATCAATATTATACCTTCAAACTAAGCAGACGAACCAGCAAAGAGGTTACGACTAAAAATTATCAGCTCAAAAAGGAAATTCATCAGGATCTAGAACAAATTCACAATAATACCTATTCTGCCAGAAAGCGCTCCTTCAACACCCTTGGTGAATTAGAGGAAATCAAAAAAGCGGTTCAAAATAATAAGTTGGTCGATGAAGAAATTCTGGAAAAACTGGCCAAGCTATTTGCAGAAAATGGCGATTATAAGAATGCCATTGATCTTTACCAAATGATGAGTGAAGTAGGTAGATTGCACCATTCCGTTTGGGCACAGAACTTTAGCAAAGTTATTAATGCCAAATACATTATCGAACGCTGTAAGGAAGAAACGGCAAAAGTCGAAAGGGCAAGAAGAGAAAACTCACCTGAGCTAAAAGACGTAGAGAAAAAGGCCAAAGCGAAAAGAGCGGTATACCTCAATAAACTTACTGAATTGAGAAAAGAAGCGGAGGTGCTCTACAAAAGGGACAACAACAAGAGCCACATCATCATGTATACCAGCATACTCAAGTCCTCTCTGATCGCCAACGAACATCATTTCAACAGTCAAGCAAAACTGAGCAAAAAGCGAAAAGAAGACTTTATCAACGATCTTGGATACATCGCTCAGCTCTATTTGGAAGCCTATCAGCAAGACAATAGCAAAAAGGATAGCCACACCCTCTGTGCGGCTATCTATGCCGCACAGACCTATCTATCTGTCAAAGAGGTCAAAGATTATTTTAGCACTGTACTGGGTGAGGATATAGATACCTATTTGGCTTATTTACTGCAGGATATCAAAAAAGACCAGAATAGACGCTCCTGGGATCTCATCAAACCCATTAATGTTTATGAAGCCCAATTACTCCTTGCAGAAAATGATAAAAAAGTTGTCAACGAAGTGGTTAAAAATATCAGAAGCCTATACACTGAGTTTTGGGCAAGTGGGGGTTCCAAAAGGAATGTAATGGCAGAAGTAGATCAAATTACCTTCCTGCTTGCGGCTAATGCCATTACAGGTCAGCTGGCTGATGAAAAAGTAGAGGCTTTGAAAGACTTAAAAAAATTCTATCAAAATTTAATTATTAAATAGCATATGGTTCTCATCATAGCAACATTTAAAGAAGCATAGCAACCAATCACCATAGAGGCGAGCGAGCGAGTTATTGGTCTTTGGTAAGTGGGCGGAGGCCTTTGAGACTACCGCCTATTTGTAGGTCAGGTTCTTACAAAAGTTTACATTTGCCAGGGACGTAATATTCCGTGTCGAATCTCTCCTTTGTGGTCAATCGTAAACAGCTTTTAGTTTAGTTGGCAGTCGGAAATGCCGTAGCGTTTGTGTGGCGCATAGATTTCGCTAAAGGTCTTTATGCCTTTGTTTATTGGCTAAACGATCGTTCGGGTTTTCTCTCTTAATGCCTTATGAAACGATGGAACTACCATCCTTTCATCATTGAATATTACAAAAGAAGATTGACAAACAAAAAAATCATTGTTTAGTTTTATACTCG
>JBCBDH010000724.1:0-3295 GCA_038529855.1 Bacteroidota bacterium
CATTAAGTTTCGCAGGAATTATGGAAAATCAGCTGCTTTGAATACGGGTTTCCAAGCAGCCGCAGGCAATGTTATCATTACCATGGATGCTGATTTGCAAGACAGTCCTGATGAAATTCCCGAATTGTATAGGATGATCAAAGAAGAAGGCTATGACCTTGTATCTGGCTGGAAGCAAAAGCGATACGACCCCCTGAGCAAAACCATTCCCACTAAAATATACAATGCCGCTAATCGCTGGGTAAGTGGCGTCCAGCTCCACGATTTTAATTGTGGGTTGAAGTCGTATAGAAAAGAGGTGGTCAAAAGCATTGAGGTCTATGGAGAGATGCATCGCTTTATTCCAGTAATTGCTAAGTGGGCGGGTTTTGAAAAAATTGGGGAAAAGGTGGTTCAGCATCAGGCGCGTAAGTACGGGGTGACCAAATTTGGTCTGGAACGCTTTATCAATGGCTTTTTGGATTTGATGACCATCACTTTTGTTGGACGTTTTGGCAAACGGCCCATGCACTTTATGGGAGCTTTGGGAACCCTTTGCTTCTTTTTTGGTTTTGCCATTTTGCTTTATTTGAGTATTAGCAAACTGGTATATTTGGAATATGGAATTGCTGATCGACCCCTGTTTTACTTTGGTATTTTATTACTCATCGTAGGGTCCCAATTATTCCTGACGGGCTTTTTAGCAGAGCTTGTTGCCCGAAATGCGCCTGATCGAAATAATTACCTGATTGAGCAAACAGTTGGAGAAGAGGAAAGCGTCAGTGCTCCACCCAATATCTAATCGCTGTGATGTCCAAAACTGCCTCCAAAAAAATCGTAATTATCGGTCCCGCTCATCCGCTTCGCGGTGGCCTGGCCGCTTTTAGTGAGCGTTTGGGCAAAGCCTTTCAAGAAGCGGGGGATGAAGTGATCTTGGTAAGTTTTAGTCTGCAATACCCAAGCATCCTCTTCCCTGGAAAATCCCAGTCTTCTGATGATCCCGCTCCCCAAGGACTCAAAATCCACTCCTGGATCAATTCCATCAACCCATTAAATTGGCTACAATCAGCTCACAAAATTCGCCACTTAAAACCTGATGTGGTCATCTGTACTTTCTGGCTGCCTTTTATGGGGCCTTGCTTGGGAACCATTATGCGAGGGCTAAAACGAGATACGAGTATCCAGCGAATAGCCCTGGTTCACAATATGATCCCCCACGAAAGACGACCAGGAGACAAATGGTTTTCGCGCTACTTTGTAAGCCCCATCCAAGGCTTTATGGCCCTTTCTGATTCAGTCAGAAAAGACATTCATCACTTCGTTCCCAATCGCCCCGTCCAGGTCATCCCTCATCCCATTTACGATCACTATGGTGATTTGATGCCCCTTGAAATAGCTCGTCAGCAGATTGGTATACCCAAAGAAGGTCGATACTTACTCTTCTTTGGCTTTATCCGCGAATACAAAGGTCTGGACCTCTTACTTCGCGCCATGGCTGACCCCCGCATCCGCCAAAAGGAAATTCGACTCATCGTCGCTGGTGAATACTATGCCAACGAGGGTCAATACCAAGAACTCATCAAAGAATTGGGCATTGCTGATCTACTACTGTTAAAGACGGAATACATTCCCAGCGAAGCCGTCCCCGCCTATTTCTGTGCGGCCAATCTTGTCGTTCAACCCTACAAAACGGCCACCCAAAGCGGTATCTCCCAATTGGCGCTCTACTTTGAAAAACCTATGGTCGTCACCCGCGTTGGCGGCCTCCCTGAACTCGTCGACCACGACCACTCTGGCTATGTCGTCGATGTCAGCCCCCAAGCTATTGCTGATGCTATCCTCCAATATTTTGAGGAGCAAAAAGAAGCCCCCATGACCCAAGCCCAAAAAGCCCTAAAAAAGCAATACAGCTGGGAGCAAATGGTCGCTGGCTTCCGCCAGCTCTGGCAACAGAATCCTACAAATGAAGTACTATGAACCCACGTATCCAACAAGCCATCTCAGAAAGCATCATCATCAAACAGCAAGTCCTCAATAATGAGCCACTCCTCGACACCTTGGCCCGTGTGAGTGACATCTGCACCATCGCTCTAAAAGCCAAGAAAAAACTCCTCTTCTGTGGCAATGGGGGTAGTGCCTCTGATGCTCAACACCTCGCCGCTGAATTCTCTGGTCGCTTCTACATCGACCGCGCCCCCCTTGATGCTGAAGCGCTCCATGTCAACCCTTCCTACCTCACTGCTGCCGCCAATGACTACAGCTTTGACGAAGTCTATGCCCGTGCCCTTGGTGCCAAAGGTCGCGAAGGGGATGTCCTATTTGGCCTTTCTACCTCTGGCAAGTCCAAAAATGTCATCCGCGCTTTTGAAGAAGCCAAACGCCTTCAAATCCTCACAGTCGCTATGACTGGGGCCAGCGGTGGCCAATTACATCGACTTGCCGATTTTTGGTTACCCATCCCTTCTGTGGATACCCCGCGAATACAAGAGGCACATATGCTATTGGGCCACATCATCTGTGAGTTGGTAGAGGCGAGTATCTTTGGCCATCAATCAACGCCTTCCTAGCCTCCCAAACCATGCAAAAGCCCATCCCCCAAACTCTCTTCCTCGACCGCGACGGCGTCGTCAATCTCCGCCTCCCCAATACTTACATTAGCGCTTGGTCGGATTTCCAATTCCTCCCAGGCAGCCTCGAAGCCCTGGCCCTCCTCAATCCCCTCTTTCCTCGCATCCTCATCGTCACCAACCAGCAAGGCATTGGCAAGGGCCTCATGACTGAAACACAACTCCAAACCCTACACCACCATATGCTCGAAGCCATCCACCAGGCTGGTGGTCGAATCGACCGCATCTACCACGCTCCCTATCTCGCCCAAGATCAATCCCCCTACCGCAAACCCAATCCTGGCATGGCCCTCCAAGCCCAAGCTGATTTCCCAGAAATCAATTTTTCAAGCGCCATCATCGTTGGCGATTCGGTCTCTGATATGCAGTTTGGCCAAAGACTGGGTATGCAGACAGCTTGGGTAATGACCAAGACAGAGGAAAAGCATTGGCAGGATCAATTGCAAGTGGATTATCGTTTGTCGTCTCTGTGGGAGTTTGCCTTATTGATGGATAGTCTTAAATGAGGGAGCGCTGCCCTGTCGGACTGACTCCCCGCCAAAGCGGGGTCAGTCCGACAGTTGCGCGAGGGCTTCCTTCTGCCAAAGCGGGGTCAGTCCGAATTCTATGACAAAAGCAAGAATATTTAAAGAAAAATCTTATGCGTAATTACGAATTTCGACATAAGGTGTCCCTCTTTGAACCACGGC
>JBCBDH010000725.1:0-3294 GCA_038529855.1 Bacteroidota bacterium
ATTTTACAAGGGGTCTCAGGTGGGCAAGCCGCCAGGTCTTTACATTTGAACCCATTGACTTTGAGTATTTTGATAATGGCTTTAATATATTTGATTTTGGCAGAATCAGCTGTGGAAGAGCAGAAGGCAAATTCTGGAATATCCAAATAGGTTTCTACTTTATTTCCATCCTTACAGGATAGCTCCTTATCGGGATCTCCAGGTGCTATATCGCCTGGAACATCTTGAGCTGCAATAGTTGTACAAAATAAGGACAGCGTGAATAGTAGAATAAAATGTTTAAAATATTTCATGCGGATAGATTTTAAAAAAGTTGTTGTAAAGAGGTTTGGCTTTGACCCTAAATCCAAATGCGGTGCTAAAAAGATTTCGGAGTGGTTTGGGACTCCAAACCACTCCGAAGCCTGCAGTAGATATTGGAATTAGTGATCGACGACAAATCGCAGGGTTTCGATACGCACATCGCCTTCGTAAAGACTTAGGAAGTAGATGCCATTGGCAAGTTCGCTAATGTTGATTTGTTGTTGGTAATCACCAGCTCTTAACTGGATATTTTGGATCAGCTTTCCATTGCTGCTGCTGATTCGAAGCTGTTGGGCGTAGAGGTCTAGCGCATCGTCCAGCTTGATTTGTAAGAATTCGCTGGCGGGGTTGGGGAAGACTTCGAAAACACCACTGACAAAGGTGGGTTCTTCTGTTGGGAAGGGGAGGTTGGCTTGCTCACCAGGTCCTATAGGATCGGTAAAACCTGAGCCACAGCGGCATTTAATCTTAATGTCTTTTTTCTTTTTCTTAAAGACATACTTATCGCCTTCTACACCTCCAGTAGGATTACTGTGTGTAAATTCAATGCGCATCACACAAACTCTGGTTCCTGGACAGTTAGGGGGTTCTACGCATTCCCATCCAAGACCTTCCAAATCGCTGATGATATCCATTTTTAAAGAATCTAAGGCCAATTCTTCATCTGTCGTACAGTATTCGGTTTCTACTACTTGAAAGCTAGTGCTTTTACTGCTTCCACAGGGGATATCACCTGGAGTAGCTAGTGCGATATCGGCATCTACCACATCATAGTCGATTGGTTCTTCTTGGGCACTCAGTAAACCAGAGAGGCCAAAGCTCAAAGCAAAAAGTAGCATAAGCTTAGCCCCACTTTTTAATAGGTGACTTGTCAAAGTGGTCATTGTCAGAATAAGTTTCATTTTGATCTTGTTTTGATGAAATAATGTTTGCGGAATTCCTGTACCTAAGTTGTGATGATGGCGAAAGAAATTCAGTAAAACTTTTTCCCGAAAATTCCATTTCTGTTTAACTCAGATCAACCTGAAAGACTATAAACGACTTGGTTTTTTCCTAAAAATTGATCAATTTAGAGTAGAGGATGTAAAGGCCCTATCCTTTTCTCCATTAGATATTCCGAATATAATGTACTCCATGCCCTACTAGTCAGACCTTTTGTTTACCAGAAGGCCAAGGTTCTATTATCCCTCATGAAGTGATTGACAAAGAGGAAAGTGAAAATCTACGATTATCTGCGATCATTTTCGCTTCCCGCAAAAGCAATCCATTATTATGAAGAAGAGTAAACTTATTTACCTACTCAAAAGTCTGGATGCAGTGCAGTGGCTCGACTTTGAGCGTTTTATTCACTCGCCCTACTTTTTTAATGCCAAGCGCAATCCGCAGGTGCTACAATTATTTGATCATCTCAAGCAATTGCATCCTTTTGATAAGCCCCAGCTTCTGGAAAAGGAAAGGATTTTTAGCACCGTATTTCCCGATCAAACCTTTTCCCCAAGCCGTTTGTCCAAATTGATGATGCGACTACTCAAGGTGCTTCGCTTGTACATTGCTTATGACCAAAGAGATATTCGCAAGGATGCTTATGAACAGGATTTTGAATTGCTTTGCTATTTCAAGGATCGCAGTGAGGGGGCATCTTTCAAGTCCTTAGCCGAGCGTTTGGAGGGGAGTCAGCAAAAGGAGCAGAAGCGAGGGCAGGAATACTATTGGCAACAGTGGCAAATGGCGCAGGCCAAGGTGGAGTTTCGAAGCCAGTATGATCAGCATAAGGGTGATTTGAATTTACAACAAGCCATTCGCTCCCTGGACCATTGGTATTTGATGACCCGCCTGGAATATAGCTGCGCCTATCTTAATCAATACAGTTCTGATCGCTCCTTACCTACAGAACAGCTCTGGGATTTGGAACAGAGCTTAGCTATGATGCTCGACCCTGAAAAAGAGAAAGAGGCTCCCCTAGTTCATATCTATCAACTCATTCTATCCCTCTCTCAGCAATACGATTCAGTTCGATTTAATCACTTTCGAGACCTGCTCAGTGAATACGCTCATCGCATTCCCTTTCCTCAACTACAGGTTTTACAAGCCTTGCATCGTAGCTTTATCGTTAGGCGGATCAACCAGGGAGAAGAAGCGGCAAAGACACAATTATTTCAATTGTACAAATCTCATCTCAAAGCGGGCTTCTTGTATTATGAGGGCGCTTTGATGTCTGCTAATTTTAGACATTTGGTCGTGATGGGTTTGCGCATGGAGGACTATGAATGGGTGCGTCAGTTGATTGAGGACCATCGAGACAAAATTCGCGGTACTCGAATGGCTGAGCAGGTGTATGCCTTTAATAAGGCGGATTACTTTTTTGCCTTAAAACAATATGAGCAGGCGCTGGATTGGCTACCAGATGATTTGGATGATTTGTATCAAAAGATTGATGCGCGACGCTTGGAATTAAAAATTTATTTTGAACTGGATCACGTGCTATTAGATGCTCGAATTGATACCTTCAAAATGCTGATCTCTCGCTTATCTAGAAAGATTTTGCCTCCTGTTCCCCGAAAGGGTAATCTCAATTTTGTAAATATGCTCCGCCAAATTTTGCACCCCAATACGCTTCACAATGCCAAGCGAATTGAAAAGCTTTTGGCAAAGACCAGGGCCAAAAAAATAGTTGCTGAAAAAAGATGGTTGTTGAGCAAACTCCAAGCACTGGAAAAGGCTGCCCAACGAAAAGTCTTATCCAACTAAATCAGCTATTGATGGAAGTACCCACCTGCTCATCCTTTTTGATATAGCCATCAAACAGCTCTATTACTCGTGTGCCATAGGAAGCATTTTTTTCTGAGTGAGTCACTTGTAAAATAGTTACGCCCTCCTTGTTGAGCTCCTGAAAAAGCTCCATGATTTGGCTGCCTTGAGAACTGTGCAGATTACCTGTTGGCTCATCAGCTAAAAGTACTTTGGGCTTAGAAATAATGGCTCGTGCTACCC
>JBCBDH010000726.1:0-3282 GCA_038529855.1 Bacteroidota bacterium
TAGCTCCTTTTCCTTTGGATAAAGCACTTAGGTATTTCGAGGAAAGCCTGTCAGCAATCAATACCTGCTTTGAAGCTTTCGACCGTATTATGGATAAATACAGCATTGAAAGAATTAAAACCATTGGAGATGCCTACATGGCAGCAGGCGGCTTACCCATTTCCTCCCGTTCTTCTGTGCAGCATACGGTAAATATTGCGAGTAGAATGGAATCTTCCAGTGAAATCGGAAAGGGGAACATCAGCCAAGCCATTTATGAATTACTCCAAGAAAATCCTCAATTCCTATTTGGTAAAAGGGGAAAAGTGACTCTCAAAGGTAAACGTACGGAAGAAGCTGGAGAGAGTACCTTCATCAGTGGTGTACCGACATTACCCCCATTTCTGCAGCTGTATTTTTACATCCCTTAAACGCTGGTGTCTTTGACCCACTATTTATTATTAATCAACAGATTCCCAAATAGTTATCTATTGCCTGCTCTGGTTTAGCCCCTCAGTATGTGATCCTTATTGCTGTAATCAGGTACTGACCATCGCCCAGAGGAATCTATTATCTACAGCTCAAAACGGCAGCCTTGTCTCAACGTCAAAAGATCGTATTGCAATAGGGAAGAATGAAAAATCTTCTAAAACGCGGAAGTCAGCCCGAATCCCAGAATGCTTCTACCTCTAGCGCCTTAATGCGCTTCCTTTAAAATGTAGTAAAACTCATCTGGATTATCATAATTCAATTGAATAACCCCCCGAAACTTCCTTAGGTCATCCACTTTATACCGCTTTTTCTTATTCTTCATGTACATACTGATCACTGAGGCTGGACCTGCCTTGCCGCAAAAAAAACAAGAAGAATAAGGATTAGCGGATAAGGCATATTGACTCTTTTCCTCATCAATGGGAATGACGTAGCCCTTAATGACGACCTCCTTACCATCTATTGCCTTAACCTCATCGCTAAATACGGGAGCATATATCTCCATCTCTATGGCTTCAAAATATTTCAATTCGTATTCAATATCCATAAGTAGTTTCCAACCTACCTCCAATGGCTCCTTGGCGAGATTTGAGGCAGAGGGGAGACTAGCTGTTTCGATTGATTGGATGGCTTCATTCGATTGGGACCACATATCAAGCTTGTCGGAGGGCACTTCTATCTCATCCATCGCTTGCCCTAGATCGTTTTCCTCCTGTATGCTCTCCTGAGTCTGCTCTGGCATAGGCTGTACAAAACCTAATACTTGCCCTAAGTTTGTTGATGCTATCCAAAGGATAGGCAGCGAGGCAATGGCAAGAACCTTTATTTTGCTGTTCATATATTGATCGATTTTCTAGTGCACTTCTATAGCTACTTCCAAAAATAGTCAATGCAATTGATAGCGCTATCAATTAATACCATTTAAGTATCTACTTAGTTGTAAAAAACGAATTAAAGCGATTAAAATTGTTTGATCAATGTCAGCTTGGATACGATTTGTTGCTGATGAAAGGAGTCTGTCAAGCCATCGATTTGGGTATCGTTGAGGACAATGTAGAGGAAAGACAAGGGCCTATACTCCCAACCTCCCCAAATATTCCACCTACCTTGTTGATCAAAGCTGTTGTATTGGTAAAAGGCAGATAGTTGTAATCGTGGATTTAAGGCGAATCTTGAACCTATGGTGATAAGATGAGTGGAAAGGTCCTCCTGATTCAAGCCCATATCGCGAATGTCATTATACCTTGATAAGGATTGGATTTCTCGATGGTGGAAAGTCCAGATATCCAATGTCATCGGTTTAACCAAAAAGGAAGAAGGGTAAAAGAAGGCTAGCTAATAATAGACGGCATACAGGACGCAGCATTGAATGGCTTTTAATGCAACTTGTTGTAAATTAAGAAAAAATTGCAAATCCAATGCAGGTACTATAAATTTGTAATTATGGGAATTATAAGAAAAACAAAGTCGGTCAATGCTGTCGTCCAGCTTTTTGAGGAGCAAGATAATGCCATATCAGTCGTTGATTTGGTGGAGCGTTTCAAAGGGAAAGCCAATAAGTCCACGATCTATCGCATCGTGGAAAGATTGGAAAGCGAAGGGATAGTTCACTCCTTTAAAGGACCAGATGGCCTAACCTGGTATGCCAAATGTTCTGACAATTGCTCTTCAAATGCCCATCAAGATATTCACCCTCACTTTCAATGTCAGGAGTGTGGTAAAGTAGAATGTTTACCCATCAATATCGTATTGCCCCAAGTGAAAAAGCACAAGATAGAATCTGCTGAAGTCTTTTTGACAGGGCAGTGTGAGGAATGTCTCGCCTAAAGGATATTTCGATGATTGAGTGCGATATTTCCTAAGTCACCATCTGTTCAAGAAAGTGCCATCTCTCGGTTAAACTTTTTCCTGTAAGCGAGTGGTGATAAACCAGTAATTCTCTTGAAGGTCTTTCTAAAGGCTTTCTCATCATTATAGCCTACAGTATACATGACCTCATTGATGTTTAAGGTAGAGGATTCAAAACGCTTTTTGGCGGCTTCCATCCTTACTCTTTGAATGTATTCAAAAGGCGTATTTTGGGTCGCTTTTTTGAATCTTCTGATAAAATTTCGATTACTGATCGCAAATTTCTTGGCCAATCCATCTACACTTAGCTTCTCCTCAAAATTTTCTTCAATATAAACTTGCACCTCCTTTATCACTTGGTCTGTATGTTCTTTCTGACCGCTGAAAATAACGAACTGATTTTGATTGATGCGATCAAAGTCAATCTCTGCCATCTTGGAACACCAAATAGCTACCTCCCTGCCATAGTACCTTTCTATCAAATAGAGGATCATGTTCAAAAAGGAATAGGCTCCACCGCTGGAATAGATGCCATTATCTTCGCTGATTATTTTATCAGGTAGCAAGTGGATCTTGTTGTACTTCTGCTCAAATTGTTGATGGACTGCCCAGTGAGTTGCACAGGACTTTCCATTCAGTAAGCCCGTTTCTGCAAGGATAAAAGCACTTCTGCATAGACTCACGATCTCTGAGTCATTTTCAATTCTCTGCGTCTTGATCCAATTGATGAAAGATTCATTTTGCTTTAATGCCTTTTCAATATGACCGGTGATGGAGGAGATAATGATTAAATCCGTCTGCTCGATCTCATCAATAGCTTTTGTAGGCTTTATTTCGAAAAAACGATGACAAGTAATTGCTGCCCTCGTCAATCCCACAAGGTCGATTGCAAAAACATCTTCTTGGTTTTTTCCTATGCGTTTGGAGTAGCTATTGGCCATTTTGAAAAGATTGAGTGGACCA
>JBCBDH010000727.1:0-3280 GCA_038529855.1 Bacteroidota bacterium
GGAACAACATATGCCATTGGCGTACAGCGAATCAGCGATGAGCGAATTCGTAAGTATTGTACCGGTCGTGCCGTTCAGGCTTTTGAAAGTGCGATTTCTCTAGAGCCAGATAATTTATCCCATCGGGTAAATTTGGCCCTGTGCTATACAGAAGATCCACCGCAGGACAATCCTATGAAAGGTATCTTGATGTTGGTCGATTTGAACAAACAGCATCCCGAAAATGTACTGGTATTGAGCAATTTGGCTAGGCTCGCCATGAAAACCGGGCAATTTGACAAAGCTGTTGAACGTTTGCAACAAGCACTGGCAGTAGAACCAGAAAATGTTCGGGTCAACTGTATGCTAGCACAAGCTTTTGAAAGTGCGGGTAAAGCGGCAGAAGCTGCTCCTTTCCAGCAGAAATGTGTGGAACTTTCAGGGCGATAGTTTGAAGATAATGCCTTTGAGAAGAAACCGATTAGGTCTTTCTCTAGCGCGTTTCAGAGATATTAAGTTATTTTATAATTTAAAAGATATTAATTATGCCATGTGGTAAAAAGCGTAAACGCCATAAGATTGCGACGCACAAGCGCAAGAAAAGATTGCGTAAGAACCGTCATAAGAAGAAAAATAGATAGGTAAACACAAATGGTATTTGGTATGTAAAGCCTGATTTCAGACTGCTTTACGCTAATATTGGACCAAGAAAAAGCAGTGCCTAGAAAAGTAGATTAGATAGATTCATCTGGTTCAATCAAGTAAAATACTACTATGATGTTGCCGATAGACATATAAGCTTTGGAAGTCAAATGATTGGCTCCAAGGCTTATATGTCTTTGCTATTATACTAATATAGCCTTCATAGTCTAATCCAAAATTAATCGGACGATTTTGTAGCTTTATTTTATTTGCCTGCACCACTGCCAGAGTGGTGCTATGTTGTAGTCTCCTTCGGCTGCTTTGACCAATACCCTAGCAAATACTGAGCTAGTGGAAAAAGAACTCATCATTAACTCAACCCCTACTGAAGTTGAAATAGGACTTTTGGAGGACACCAAATTGGTTGAGTTACACTATCAAAAGACCAATACCAATTTCACGGTTGGCGATATCTTTCTTGGGAGAATCAAGAAATTGATGCCAGGACTGAATGCTGCTTTTGTAGATATTGGCCACAAGAAAGACGCTTTTCTGCATTACACTGACCTGGGACCTAAATTGCGTTCGCTGATCAAGTATACCAATTCTGTTGTTTCGGGAAGTATCAATACCTGTAAGCTCGATAATTTTAAGTTGGAGCCAGAGATCATCAAAACGGGTAAAATTGACCAGGTTCTCAATAAAAAACAACCGATTTTAGTGCAGGTTCTCAAAGAACCGATTTCGACTAAAGGCCCAAGGCTAAGCTGCGAAATTACCATCCCTGGTCGCTTCTTGGTACTCACCCCTTTTTCAGATGTGATTGCCGTGTCCAAGAAAATTGCCAACTCGGAGGAGCGCAAGCGATTACGGGTTCTGGTGGAGAGTATCCGCCCTAAGAATTTTGGTATTATCGTTCGGACGGCCGCAGAGGGAAAGCGAGTGGCTGATTTGCACGAAGAGCTCAATCTGATGATGAGCAAGTGGGAAGATGTGTTTAGTCAGCTAAAAACTGTCAAACCACCGGCCAAACTACTTAGCGAGCTAGATAAGACGTCCAGTATTCTCCGCGATATTCTCAATGACTCTTTTAATCGTATCGTTGTCAACGACCGGGAGCTGTATCAGAATATCCGTAATTTCATGGGAGCTATTTCGCCCGACCAGATCAAAATTGTGAAGCATCATCGTTCGGGAAAACCCGTTTTTGACGCTTATGGCGTTTCGCGCCAAATCAAATCTTCTTTTGGTAAGACAGCAACGATGCCCAGCGGTGCCTATCTGGTCATTGAGCATACGGAGGCGATGCATGTGATTGATGTCAATAGTGGACATAAAATTCCCAGTGGCGATCAGGCAGAAGCGGTCCTTGCCGTTAATATGGAGGCGGCCGAAGAGATTGCTCGTCAAATGCGCTTGCGAGATATTGGAGGAATCATCATTATCGACTTTATTGATATGCGGGTGACGGAGCATCGACGGGTTCTGTTGAAGAAGATGCGGGATTATATGAAGAAAGACCGAGCGCAACACACCATCTTGCCCTTGAGTAAATTTGGTCTAATGCAGATTACGCGCCAAAGGGTCCGGCCAGAGGTGAAGATTAATACGGCAGAAATTTGTCCGGCCTGTAAGGGAACAGGGAAGATTAATCCTTCTATTCTATTAACTGATGACATTCAGCGCGATCTGGAATTTATCCTTCAGTCCCGACCGAATTCCAAACTCAAACTGAGCGTGCATCCCTATATTCACGCCTTTCTGCGCAATGGTTTCCCCAGTATTCAGATGCGTTGGTACATGAAGTATTTCAAATGGATCAAAGTGCAAGCGGATAGTCAGTATCAACTGACGGAGTATAAATTTTATGATGCCAATATGGATGAAATTCGACTCAATTAATCATCTCAAGCATTAGGGAGGACAGCCACAATCGCCAGCTCTGCAAGCCACCATAGAAAGCAAGAGCAAAAGCGAAAAGGCGTAGAGGAGAAAACGATTATTGATATTCATCCTATGCATAGTTGCTATGATTTAAAGATGGATGTCGTAAGATCAGTGGAAAGATAGTAGTTTTTGTTTGCTTCACTTGGTCTGTTGGCCAAAAAATAAGTCCTTTTGATGATCAGTCGCGTATTGGTTGCTCCACTAAACTGGGGGCTTGGCCATGCCACGAGATGTATTCCCATTATTGACGAATTATTGGCCAATGGTTTTGAAGTTAGCCTGGCTTCTGATGGTCTGGCACTCGAACTGCTCAAAGATGCTTATCCTCAATTGCGACACTACACGCTCCCTGCTTATGCGATTCGATATGGGAGTGCCAATATGCTTTGGAATATGGCCTGGCAGTGGCCCAAAATACTCCGTGCCATCTATCGAGAGCATCAATACCTAAAACACTTGGTTCAGCAAACCCCCTTTGATCTCATCATTTCAGATAATCGCTATGGTTGTTATCATGCTGAGATAAAATCGGTTATTCTTACTCATCAACTGCGCATCCAACTGCCCTATCCCGCTCTAGAACAGATAATTGCAAAGATCAATAAAACGCTGATTGATCGTTTTGATGAGTGCTGGATACCAGATTTTGAAGTATCGCCCGGTCTGGCAGGTCAGTTATCACATGCTAACCCACCTAGTCGTTATCGCTACA
>JBCBDH010000728.1:0-3270 GCA_038529855.1 Bacteroidota bacterium
TTCAAGCTGATTGTGCTTGCTATTATTTAAGAAATCAGTAAGTCGCTGTTGGTCCTTCCGTGGATCATGGAAGGTGATGTGGTGATATTCCCCAAAGGAGAAAGCAGATTTGATCGTGGGGTGCTGTCTTAGCTCCTGGAGCAGTAAACTCATGTTTTGGGCCCTGATCGCATAGAGCTGATCAGGGTAGCTTTGGATTATATTTTCGGGCGTATCAATAGAAAGGACTTTGCCTTTTTGCATCAATGCGATCCGCTCGCAAAGTTTAGCCTCATCCATATAAGGGGTGGAAACCAGGATGGTAATCTCCTCTTTTTTCAACCTTTTTAGCATTTCCCAGAACTCCTTTCGAGAAACAGCATCCACACCTGTGGTAGGTTCATCTAAAAACAATACCTTGGGGCGATTGATTAGCGCACAGCACAAAGCCAGCTTTTGCTTCATACCACCTGATAGATTCCCCGCTTTTCGCGTTTTGAATGGCGCTAATTGTACATAGATGTCCTCAATCAAATTATAATTTTCCTCCACCGTAGTATTAAAGATAGCAGCAAAAAAATGGAGGTTTTCCTCTACGGACAGATCCTGGTATAGGGAGAACTTCCCCGTCATATAGCCTACCTTACTCCTAATGGCCTTGTAGTCTTTTACCACATCAGATTGATTGACGGTGGCGCTGCCTTTATCAGGCAGTAGCAGCGTCGTTAGTATTCTAAACAAGGTGGTTTTACCTGCGCCATCAGGACCAATCAAGCCAAACATTTCCCCTTTATCAACAGAAAAGGAAACGTCGCTGAGTACCTGTACTTTGCCACCGTCAAAGGATTTAGAGACATTTTGAACAAGGACATCTGACATATTACTGGAATTTTATTTCGCCATACATTCCCATTTTATAAGTGCCGTCATTCTTTACTTTTACCTTCATGGCATATACCAGATTGGCTCTTTCATCCTTGGTTTGAATGGTCTTTGGTGTAAATTCTGCTTTTGGACTGATCCAGGTAATCTGTCCTGTGGTTTTTTTAAAGCCCCCACTTCCATCATCCGTTTTTACAATCACTTCTTGATTGAGTTTTACCTGTGGTAATTGATTGCCTGAGATATAGGCCCGTAGCGTGATATTCTGTAAATCAGCAATCTTATAAAGTGGTTTGCCTATTGAGGTAAATTCACCATTATAGGCCATTTGGGTCGTAACGGTGCCATCAAACTCATTGACGATCGTACCATCCTTGATTTGTTGTGCGATCAGTGCTAATCTCTTTTCGTTAGGCGCTATCTCACTCAGTATGGCTCGATTCTGTGTATTGACATTATCCTTGGTTGCCTCAATTTGAGATTGAATGACACTAGTCTGGGTTGCTGCTGCATCCAGTTGTTTTTGTAGCACCAGCTCTTGTGCCCTCAAATCATCCAACTGTATTTGGGGCGCTGCATTGGCCTTTACGAGGTTTTGGAAGCGAGTAATTTCCTTTTCCAGATTCTTCAATTGTTGGCGGATAGTAGCCGCTTGACTTTCCTGGGTTTTCAGCTGCGATTCCAACACAGCCACCTGTGCGGATGCATTATTAGTTTTTTGCTGGATGGCATCAATACTGGCTTGTACTTGCTCACTTTGAATGGAAAGATTGGTGACATTGATATTTCCAATTACCTCACCTGCTTTTAGCTCTTGTCCTTCTTCAATATTGAGCGATATAATTTTGCCAGTTGCCTCCGCACTAATGGTCCGTTCTACAGCTTCAAAACTACCTGAAGCATCATATCCTTTTTCAGTATTTTGACAGGCAGTCAATAAAATGCTAAGAATAATGATAGCTTGGATATTTATTATTTTGGTCATCATAAATTGATTATTATTAGCTATTGAATGAATTAATTTCCAGTCGTGATCTTATAATTTTGTTGGGCGAGTAGGAGCTGGGTTTCGTGTAGCAGCATGGTTTGTTTGGCCTGATTGAGATTGTTGAGATTATTGATGTAATCAAGGGTGGTGATTAATCCATTTTCCAATTGGACCTTAGCGGTATTGACGACCTCTTGCCGTATGGCAATAATTTGCTCATCGCGAAAAATCAAGCCCTGATACTTTTTGATTTCTGCGGATTGTTGGGATTGCGTAAGACGGGTATTTAATAAAAAGGTTTCTTTTTGAGCAGCTATCTTTTCATTGGCCAAATCAAGTGATCGCTTTTTATTTTTATGATTGTAAAAAGCAGATAGATTCCAATTCAATTTTAGGCCACCTATGTAGTAAAATTCAAACTCATTACTCAAAAGGTTCAAGGCGGGTCTGCCATATCCGCTCTGACCAAATAGGCCAATGTTGGGAAGAAGGTCCTGATCCAATTGTTTGTTTTGGAAAGCTAGGTTTTGGCTTT
This sequence comes from Bacteroidota bacterium, assembly GCA_038529855.1. Classification (GTDB taxonomy): domain Bacteria; phylum Bacteroidota; class Bacteroidia; order Chitinophagales; family Saprospiraceae; genus JBCBDH01. The sequence continues at coordinate 2,385 of JBCBDH010000728.1, forward strand.
GCAGAGAAAACAGTTGAAGCTCTGGTCTATTCAGGACACTATTCAATACTTGGATTTGTGGGCGAATCAGCTGGGTATTAAGGTCTACCTTCTTTCCCGTGAGTGTAGAGAGCATTTCAATAAAGGCTAGTTGGTTGGCCTTATTTTCATCCATTTGTTGATCCAGGGCAATTTTTTCTACCTCCAGCAATTGCTTGTCTGTCAGGGTAGCTGTCCCATTATTGATAGCGGCTTGAACCTTCACCAGGGCGCTATCAATATCCGCTTGGATAATACGCAGCTGTTCATTTTTTTCATTGATGAGGAGGGTGCCAAAATAGATTTGGTTGATCCTGTCTTTCAACTTTTGAAAATCAATTTCTACCTGCTGCTTTTCAATTTCACCATTTGTTCTGATCAGATTTTGCTGATTGCTGACCGTATTAAAACGGTTGAGCGGTTGATAAACATCTAGGTAAGCCTTGTACTGGTCTTTATTGACCGTAGGAATATCCAAGCCTGGCATCTCACCTGGCAATTCAGTCACGGCTGACTGATAGGTAGCTTGGCCGTTTAAGTTGATCTGTGGTAAATTGCCATTAGCCGCATTGTCAAGGCTATAGGCGGTTGTCTTATTGACGAGGTCCAGCTGTTGGGTAAAGGTATAGTGCTCTTTAGACCACTGATAACATTGTTCGATCGTCATCGCGGAAATGGATGAATCATTTTGAGCTGTAGCGGCGCCTATTGAAATAAAAAGTAGGCCAAGAGTACCCAAAAGGGGGATAATCAATTTTCTACGATTAATCATATGTTTTAATCAATTGTTTAATTTAGGGGCAAAAAAAATTACTTCACGGATAGCATAGCGTCCATCCAAAGTGGAACGAGTCTTCTTCGCTCTTGT
>JBCBDH010000729.1:0-3263 GCA_038529855.1 Bacteroidota bacterium
GGCCTTTGGATACCTGTATTATCTGCTCCTAAACAAAACGCCCAAGTCTATTGGCGACATGGGGCTTATGTGGCTGTTCTTATATTTTTTTCTCAACCCGTCATTTTTTGTTTAGCAGCATATAATACAGGTATCCAAAGGCCGACCGTCAAAGCGGCTAATACGTCAAAGATATATTGCTTGACCTCTATGCTGTAATAGATGTGTGGGTCACAAAAGACCAAAAAGGCCAAAGCCAGACGGGCCATGAGCGGATTGAAAAAGTGTAGGGCAAGTTGGTAAAATAAGAATAGGGAAAGGAGACCCGCTAATAAGGGAAATAGGCGTAAGCTGTACGCAGAATGACCGAGTAGGAGATAGGCGCATTTTTCAAGATACAGAAAACCAAGCGGCGCAATTTGTCCATATTCAAGCGGCTCAAGCAATTGACTAAATGATTGTTCAACGATGTTATTGGCTAACATCGCTTCATCAAACCACAAAGATCGATTGTACAAGTAAGGATATACACGAAGGAAAACACCTATTCCCATCAAGCCCCACAGCCAGCGATTATTGCCCAATGCTCGCATGGGCTGTAAGATAGGAAAATCGAGTTGAATAAAAGCTTATCCACGAAGGTAGATGATACGCTGAATGAGCAGCTTATCAGGAAATAGAGACTAAGAACAGCCGATCAAGATTAATACTGCACCCGCACCAATTTTAGACGATTGCGTCGCTCGCTAGGCACAATCAATTCCCGAGCGCCCACCTGTAGGCCATCGCGAAAACGAAGGCGGATTTTTTGATCATCCGTACTCATCAGACTATTGCGGTCGTATTCTCCACCGCCATTGACAATGTATTCGCTGACGGTATTTTCGTCTCGAATTTCGTCATTGAATAGAAAGCGAAGATTTCCTGGTGTCTTCAATAAAAAGAAGGAAGAAAAGACGGCTTCATCATCCTGGGAATATTGTCTTTTGTGGAGAATGGTTTTCCAATGCGTCTCTCCGCTGGGGTGGAGCGAGAGCAGGCAAATATCATCGTAATAATAATCCACGATATAGTGATGACCGTCGCGACCGATATAGCCACGGCCCGTAGAGGTCATCCGTCGTTCATATTCGCGATTGCGCTCAGCAATCATCAAAATTCCTCCATCTCGTCGCAATACCAATTCCTGGACGTCGATGTCAGTAATTCCCTTATTGTCTTCAACGTTTTTGCCTAGTAGGTTGGAGACAAACTCATCGTCAAAAGCTTGGTATTTAGCCAATTGTTGTTTGGGATCGCGGGTGGAGGCTCGGAGATAAAAATAACCGTTGGCCTTTCCTTTATTTTTCTCTGAATAAAGCCCTCCAGCAACCAACTGATTATTGAGATTATCGACTTGGAAATAAACATCATAGGTCAGGTACTCATCCATTGGAATTTTAAACTGGTCTACCCCCTCTGTAGTCTCATCACATTGATAAATCACAAAGTGATGATCCTCCAAGGTCGACTTTTTGTTCTTTTTTTCGACCACGTAGTACATCGTACCACTATTGTCCACGAGGATTTGTTGAAATTCGCGGTAAAAACCCAGATCGGGGAGTTTGAATTTCTTTTGCCAAATCACCCCTTTTTGCTGTAAGTCAAAAGCAATGGCCTCTATTTCGGTTTGTCTTTCGTAGTGATAGATTAGGGCGGTCTTTCTGTTCTCGGAATAGATAATAGTTGGAGAGATATTATAGAATCGATTGCCATAATTGACAACGGTCATCGAGTCTTGCATATTAGCGGCAGGGTCGTAACGATGCATTTTGACGACAGTTCGCCCTTTTTGGCGGAATTTGTAGAAGAGGTCAAAATGCTCTTTACCAGGGATCACTTCCAATATCTCCGGGCGTTTTTTATCCAGTTCAATTTCCTTATCCCAGCTCAGACGCAGGTTTTCGTCAAAGGCTTGTACCTCAAACTTGGTGGCCTGGTCACGGAAGAGTAAAAAGCGATTTTTCAATTTCCCAACGACCTTATAGTATTTATCGTTGCGAATAGATAAATCTTCAGAAATAGTAATCGTCTGACTACTGGATACAACCGGTAGAAAAAATAAACAACAAATTAGGGTATACCATCTTGACATAGCTTTCGATTTTATGAATCAATAAGCCGGGCAGGTAAATAACTAACGACCAAGGTCCTGCTTTTTATTACGGTTATTGTTTGAATATTGTTCTGTGGCAGACCAGTAAACACTAAGGTTTGCTGATCACCACCTCTCGGGCTACTTCATTGAGGTCAATGCGCTCATCAGCCTCCTGTATGCTCTCTGCGATTCGCTTTAACAATTGATCAATCTCCTCTGGTTCATCGGAATTGGTCACAACGCTATACAAGCTCAATATATGCTCTTTACACACAAAAGAAACATAGTATTCTCGCTGAACGGTACGTGCTTTTTGCTTTTCGTCTTGGCTACTAGGAGATACAAACTGCCAATATAAGTAGGATTTTCCATTCTGAGTATTGAGCCACTGCTCCTCCACCTCAATACCAAAATCCGTCATTTTTTGAATATAGGCCGTTTCGTAGTCCCTATACTTTTTTAACAAGTCTGTCTCAGAAAGTTCATCTGAGGCCCCTTGAAAGAACCGTTTGGTCGGGACATTATACAATTGCAATAACTTTCCATCTACTGCATAAGTAATCACTTCTCCCGATCGGTCCAATACTTCCCGCTCTCCAGTGATGTCCACGCGGAAGAAGCTATTCCTCTCATTGAATACCTGGATGTAGCCTTCTTTGCAGCGGATATTTCCTGAACGGTAATTATAATCTTCGATTAAACGCCCCTCTTCAAAAACCTGTAGCCCCAACAACATACCTTGCTTCGACCAAACCCTTGCTTCACCATCTTCTACATCTTCTTTATAGGAAACTTCGGATTTTAGCTGCCCATTGGCATACCATTCCTTGGTCGGTCCATTCTTCTTGCCATTCTTAAAAGCACTTTCCAATTTCGATTGTCCTGAACGATACCAGTTGTGAACCAGACCATTGGCCAAGCCATTTTTGTAAAAAACCACTTGGTCTTTTTCGCCAGTTTGGTACCACCAATTATGTTCTCCTTCCTCTTTCCCTGCGGTAAAGAGCCCTTCTGACTTTTTTTGCCCATTTTTAAACCACTCTGTACACAAACCTTCTGCTTTCCCATTTTGATAGGCGATTTCGAGCTTTTTATTGCCTGTAGCATACCACTGACGCTCTGTACCAGTCTGTACGCCCTGCTCATA
>JBCBDH010000730.1:0-3249 GCA_038529855.1 Bacteroidota bacterium
GTACTAATGGCAGACATTCCCGAACTTACCAATAGGCCCTGCGCCTCCATATTCAGCCCATAGGCTTCCATATCCGCGATCTTTTGAGCAACAGCCTCTATGGTTGGATTGCCATACCGTCCATAGACATGTCCCTTTTCCTTAGCCAAAAAGATGTCGATTCCTTGATCAATGGACTCAAATTCGAAAGAAGAAGTCGCATAGATGGGCAATTGATGGGGTTTTGTACTTTTGGGGTCGGGATATTCGTGTACGCAGAGCGATCCAAAGCCTATTTTATGATCCATTTTCTATATTTTATTGTTAATCTAAAGAATGCACTGGGCTTAGCCCCGTGGTAAAATAAAACAAGCCGCTTTAGCGGCGGCGATGGTCATATTCCAGGGAATCTGCCCCAGAGAACATCGCTGAGGCAAGATAATTAAAAAACAAAAAATCCGATGAAGCCATTACTTTGTCGGTCAAATTTATTGCAGTTTACGGCGAAAAAAAAATTGGGGGTCTAACAAACTGTGGTATAATCGTATATTTGCCAAAAATTGAAGAAGAGCGCTATGGCAGATGAGGACCAATCGACTAGGTCAGCGGAAACAGATGATATGTATGAGCATTATCGTTTTGTGGCTGATCCCAAACAGAGCTTAATTCGGATCGACAAGTTTTTGCTTGATCGACTGGAACGGGTGTCCCGTAATAAGGTGCAAAATGCGATTCGGGCGGGTTCGGTCTTAGTGGATGGCGAACGTGTCAAACCCAATTATAAGATCAAACCAGGTAATGAGATTACTATTCTTTTGCCTGAGCCTGTTAAAGAAGGCACCCTAATTCCCGAAGATATCCCTCTGGATATACGATATGAGGATGATGATGTGATGATTATTCACAAACCTTCTGGGCTGGTTGTTCATCCAGGCATTGGGATTCACAGTGGCACTTTGGTCAATGCCCTGGCCTACTACTTTAAGGATAAGGAATTGCCCTTTATGCCAGGGAATATTTCCAATCGTCCAGGGCTGGTGCATCGAATTGATAAAAATACTTCTGGTTTAATGGTGATTGCCAAGACGGATTTGGCTTTGACCCAACTGGCCAAACAGTTTTTTGAGCATACCATTGAGCGCAAATACATTGCATTGGTTTGGGGAGAATTTGAAGAGGAAGAAGGGACGATTACGGGGCATATTGGTCGCCATCCGCGTCATCGTTTGCAGCGAACGGTATTTGAGAATGGGGAAGAGGGCAAACACGCGGTTACGCATTTTAAGGTCTTGGAAAATATGTATTATGTGAGTTTGGTGGAATGCCAATTGGAGACGGGGCGTACCCATCAAATACGCGTACATATGAAGTATCGCGGTCATCCTTTGTTTAATGATGAGCGTTATGGGGGGAATCGCATTGTAAAAGGAACGGTGTTTAATAAATACCGCCAGTTTGTACATAATTGTTTTGATCTGATTCCTCGACAGGCCCTACATGCCAAATCCCTGGGTTTTATCCATCCGCGTTCGGGTGAGCGCTTGTTTTTTGATTCTGATTTACCTCCTGATTTTGATTCCGTGCTGAAAAAGTGGCGGGCCTATGTGCAGGGGCGAAAAGAACTATTGTAATTAGCTGAAAAAAAAGATTCATGCCATTCAACTTAGCGGAACGCATTGATTTATTGGTGGAAACTGGGCAGCGGATAAAAGCAGATGCGCAAGGCCGCGAAGCAGTTATCCATCAAGCCTATCTTCACAATCGATGGTTTACCAAAGAAAATAGTCAAAAAGCCATGGCGGCACTGACTGATTTTTTTCTTCATCGCGAAAAGCTGGAACAGTGGCTTTCGGCCTATCCCATGACAGAACGCGATACGTCAATGGTAGTGGGGATGGTCTTAGCGGGTAATATCCCCATGGTGGGTATTCACGATGTACTGTCGACTTTTGTTGCGGGACATCGCGCCAAGGTCAAACTTTCGGATAAGGACAAAAAGCTCATCCCCTACATCCTCGACACCATGGCTGACATTGCTCCCAAAGCTCGCGCTTATTTTGAGATGGTCGATCGCTTACAAGGTTTTGATGCCGTCATCGCAACAGGGAGCAATAATTCCTCTCGCTACTTTGATGCCTATTTTGGTAAATACCCCCACATCATCCGCAAAAATCGTAATGCTGTGGCGGTGCTGACTGGAGAAGAAAGTACGGAGGAATTGAGGGCTTTGGGGGAAGATGTCTTTGCCTATTTTGGTTTGGGTTGTCGGAATGTGTCTAAGCTCTATGTGCCTAAAGATTATGATTTTACGCCGCTCCTTGAGGTTTTCCACGAGCACAAAGATTTGGCTCTTCACGACAAGTACAAAAATAATTTTGATTATAATTTTACCCTCTACATCCTAAATAAAGTTGAGCATCTGTCCAATGGCTGTATCCTATTGGTCAATGAGGCTACCCTCCAATCGCGCATCGCTTCGCTCCATTACGATTATTATGACAATTGGACGGATTTGGAACGCGAAATTGGTGAAAGGACGGAAGAAATCCAATGCATTATTGGGGCTAAAGCTGTAGGCGAGCAGCCCCTCATCCCCTTTGGCAAAGCCCAACAGCCTGAATTATGGGACTATGCAGACGGTGTAGATACCCTGGATTTTTTACTAAAACTCTAATCAAAGTCAAGCCCCAATCAATCAGCTACCCATTCAAATATAGTACAATGACTAAGCAAGAGAAAGCTACCATCATCGCCCAAATCCTGGATAATCTCTACCCCGAAACCCCCGTGCCCCTCGACCACGTCGACCCCTACACCCTCCTCATCGCCGTCCTCCTCTCCGCCCAATGCACAGATGCGCGCGTCAATAAAGTCACCCCTGACCTCTTTGAACTGGCCAATAATCCCTATGATATGGCCCAGCAAGATGTTGATGACATCAAAGCCATCATCCGTCCCTGCGGTCTCTCCCCCCGCAAATCTAAAGCCATCCACCAGCTCTCCCACATCTTAATCGAAGAGCACAATGGCGAAGTCCCCCAAAGTTTTGAAGAACTGGAAAAACTCCCTGGTGTTGGCCACAAAACGGCCTCTGTCGTCATGTCCCAAGCCTTTGGCGTCCCCGCCTTTCCTGTGGATACCCACATCCATCGCCTCGCCTGGCGCTGGACATTAAGCACGGGCAAAAACGTCGTCAAAACCGAGCATGACCTAAAGCGCCTCTTTCCTCGCGAAAGCTGGAATAAGCTCCATTTGCAAATCATCTTCTTT
>JBCBDH010000731.1:0-3242 GCA_038529855.1 Bacteroidota bacterium
CTTTGGCGGCCCGCATTGTCGGACTAAACCCGCTGTCGTTAGCTCTTTGGCGGCCCGCATTGTCGGACTGACCCCGCCGTCGTTAGCTCTTTGGCGGCCCGCATTGTCGGACTGACCCCACTGTCGTTAGCTCTTTGGCGGCCCGCATTGTCGGACTGACCCCGCCATCGTTAGCTCTTTGGCGGGGAGTCAGTCCGACAAGAGGGCCCGCGCGAAGGTGCTTGTATGGGTACAAAAATATTTAGAAACTGGTATAATATCAAGTCTAATTCCGCTTTGAAGTTCGGTATAAAAGAACTTCCCATCGGTATATAAAACAACCGACGGGAAGATGCCAAAAAAGAAATTGAGATTATTGATTAAGTAGTTCTTACCCGTAAAGAGCAGTGCTTTGGTGGCCAAAGCACTGCTCGATGAGGGTATTTTATTCTTCTGCTGCTCGAATGAATTTTACACGCTTGGGATTTTCACCACCCAGGGTCATGTAATAAAGCCCTGCTCCCAACTCAGCCACATCAAGACTCAGGATATTCCAGCCCCGATCGACCTTTAGGGTCAACTGCTGGGCTAATTGCCCAAATTGATTGCTGATGGCAATCTCCACTTCCTTTTGAAAAGTATACAAACGGAGGTTCAAGTTCTCATAAGCACTGACAGGATTGGGATAGACATAGGCAATCAACTGTTTGGAGCAGTCCGCTTCTACATTGATCACTTCTGAATACGCAAAGGAACCATCCAAATCAACCATTTTTATTCGATAGTAGTAATCTCCAGATGAAGTAGGTTGATCTTTGAAATTGTAGGTAGAGGATTGGTCGACGGGGCCTTGGGCTTCTATGATTTTGATTTGTCCAAATATTCGACCATCAGAGCTGCGCTCCAATTCGTAATGACTAAACTGACTTTTGGTCCTACTTTGCCATTCGAGGTGCACATCACAGTTGTCGGCCTTAGCGGCAAATTGCATCAAGTCTGCTGGGTGAGTACGCCCTTTCCCAAGACCTATATCACCTGGATCATCAGTTGCCTGCACGTCGTTCTTATCTTCTAAACCATCTTTATGGGTTTCCCAGGGAATGGTGCAAATAAAGCCCATTCCATCTCCTTCAATGTCCTCTCCTCTGGACGTAATCAGGCTGGGAATACCAATTTTTTGGGCATCTGTAACCAGGTGATGGGGGAAAACCTCCCCATAGGTGCTCAGGTCATTTCTTGATGCTGTCTTTTCTTTGTACTCGCGATTGCTAAAAACTACCACCTCGCTCGCAGTTATGGTGTAGGCATTGATTCCAAAAATCATACAGCCAAATACCAGGATTAATTTGATTAATTTCCCCATGCTCAGTTATTTGAAATGCTATAGATTATTTCATCAGGAGCAATGCCCTGAATATGCGTTTGTATTGGATGATTAATTTTAGATTTTATTCCTTATCCGTTTTTTGGAAAAGGACTTACTCAGGTTAGTATCTTCAGGTCGATAGGGCCCAATTTGGGCAGTTGGTTTTATTTGTAGAGCAGATAAAAATATCAGTACAAAGATTTTATTATACGACCAACTTTTCAATACGAAATACAGAATTGCTTGACGAAGGGAAAAGACACTTGCAAAAAAAAGAGTATATGAAAAGTGATAGGGAGAATGCTACGCTTGGAGAAGTGGGATTGTAAGCCAAAGGCTGCATTGGGGTTGCTGCCCTGTAAGATTGGGGAAAATGGAGAAGCGAGACTTTTAACTTAAAGGTCTCGCTTCTGGTGGTTTGTTATAGCGAAATCATTTCGCCACATAGAGCAATCAAACACTAGGCTTAAAGAGCTAATTGCTCTTTGTACAGGGGCTTATTAAGCCGCCCGCAATTTACTGATCTTAGCGTGATTCAGCTTTTCATTGACATAAGAGCTGGTGATTTCTAATGTTTTTATGTCTTTTTGTGACGGCATTTCAAACATGGCATCCGTCATAATGGCTTCGCAAATGGAGCGCAAGCCACGGGCACCAAGTTTGTATTCCAGGGCTTTATCAGCGATGGCTTCGAGGGCTTCGCTAGTAAAGGTCAGCTCAATACCTTCCAATTCGAATAAGCGCTTGTATTGCTTGACCAAAGAGTTTTTAGGATCTGTTAAAATGCGCTTTAGGGCCTCCCCATCCAAGGGTTCCAAATAAGTCAGCACAGGAAGTCGTCCAATAAGTTCGGGAATTAAGCCAAAGCGTTTGAGGTCTTGGTGGTTGATCAATTGCAGGAGATTATCGCGCTCTACGCGCTCTTTTTCCTTACCATTAAAACCAATCACCTGGGTATTGACACGTCTGGCAATGATCTTTTCAATTCCATCAAAAGCCCCTCCGCAAATGAAGAGAATGTTTTCGGTATTGATCTTTACCATCTTTTGCTCGGGATGTTTTCTTCCCCCTTGAGGCGGTACATTCACATCCGTTCCTTCCAGCATTTTCAGCATAGCTTGCTGAACACCTTCCCCTGAAACATCGCGCGTAATCGAAGGATTATCGCTTTTCCGTGCTATTTTATCAATCTCGTCAATGTAAACAATGCCTTTTTGAGCCGCTACTACATTATAGTCACAAACCTGCAAGAGTCGACTCAGAATGCTTTCTACATCCTCACCAACATAACCAGCTTCTGTAAAAACGGTAGCATCGACGATAGAGAAAGGAACATTTAAAAACTTGGCAATGGTTTTGGCCAAAAGGGTTTTTCCTGTACCAGTACGACCCACAAAAAGGATATTGGACTTTTCAATCTCTATATCATCATTCGCTGGTTGGCGAAGTCTTTTGTAGTGGTTATAAACGGCTACAGACAAGTATTTTTTGGCTTCGTCCTGACCGATGACGTATTGGTCAAGGTGTTTTTTAATGTCTACTGGTGTGACGGTGTCAGGTAAGAAAAAGTCTTCCTTTTCCTCATCCTTTCGACCAGCATAGAGTTCTTCTTGGATGATTTCATCAGCTTGTTCCACACAAACCTCACAAATATGGCCTTCGATACCTGCAATCAAAATAAGAGCTTCTGATTTATCTCTACCACAGAAAGAACATCGGTAGCTGTTTTTACTTCGTCTCATCGTTTCCTATTTAGTCTTGAATAAACTTTTCTAGGGTCTAGCCCTTTGGAGTACCACAATCGGCGCCACTACAGCGGCTTATTTTACCTCAGGGCTAGACCCTAGAAAAGTTTATTCAAGACTAAATAGGAAACGATGAGACGAAGTAAAAACAG
>JBCBDH010000732.1:0-3242 GCA_038529855.1 Bacteroidota bacterium
AAGAGTTCGTGGGTGGCTTTGGGTTTGTCCCATTTGTAGCTTGCAGAGAAGACGATGGTGTAGATATCTTCCAGCTTTTCCTCGTAGGCGCGACTGTAGTCCCAAAATAAACCATTGTTGGGATCGACCGCCAGATGACCAGCTTCATCTCTTAGCAGGGGGATGATCCTTCGACCGCCACCAAAAAAGAGTTTGGTATTTAGCCCTAGGGTTTGGTTACTTTTTCTACCCAGCTTGGTAAATTCTTTACCCGCCAGGATATTGACCAAATAATTGCCATTGTACTGGGTATTTCGGGTGATGCCTTCCAGACTTTTGTATTTGGATTCGTAGAGCGAAGCATTGATAAGGTAATAATAGTTATTGGCAAAAAACTTCTCGATGGTGATTTCTAAGCCATAGTTTTGCCCCGTTCCTTTATTGACCAAATCGACATATTGAAAATCTAAGCCTTCATTGATGGTAGCGTAATAACTGGTATCCATATTTTCGACTGGGAGATTGTACAAATGCTGATAGTAAGCTTCGATTTTGGCCATGAGGTTTTGGCCAAAGCGCTTTTCATAAGCCAGGACAAAATGGTGGGCCTTGAGTAAGCCCAAGTCTTTATTGGGTTCGGTAATGCGACCATCGTCTTGTTCTACTTTTGCAAAGTAATTGTGGATACTTTCCATTTGGCTGTGTTGGCCATAGCCTAGACGGATGGTTTGAGTAGGATTGACTTGCCAATTGAAGGCCAAGCGAGGTTCGAAGGTATGTTTATTGTTGAGTAAGACATTCATATTGTGTAGGCCAGCAACAAGTGTTATGTTTTTATTAAGTCGATGTTTCCAAGTGATAAAATTGCGAATAGTGCTCACTTTTTCATTCAGATCAAGCAGGGTAAAACGAGCACTGGCATCACCCCTTAGCTGGCTTTGCTCAATATCCAAATCAAAAAGGGCGTATTTGGTCCCTAGCTGGATTTTATTTTTTGCATTGATTTTATTGTTGTAAGTGATGGCGGCTCGGTAGGCCGTGCGTTTTAGGCGATTGGTGTAATTGAGTTGTCGACTCACTACGGAATCGCTAAGAAACTGATTATTGGCATCGTATATTTTAATCTGCTTTCCCTCAAATATATCATCTTCAATACCCTCATGGGAATAGGCCAAAGTGGTTTTGATAAAGCTATTGGTATTTAGGCTGTAGGTGTGATTAAGTCCCACATTGATCAAATAACTTCCCTTTTCATAATCCTCTTGCGTATTGCTTCGCATAAAATTATCACCAGGTGTTTGCCAGATATCAGGCTTGACATCTTCCATATCAAAACTGCTCAAACCACTTAGCCCAAAAAGCGAAAAAGTGCCTGCCTTAGCTGTTGGCAAAACCACTTTGAAAGCGGCATCCTGAAACTTTGGAACCGCTCCGCTCACCCCATCAATCAAACCCAACTCCCCAATGATACTCGCCGTAGAATAGCGATAGTTAATCAAATAAGAACCGCCATATCCCTTTTTGAATGGCCCCTCCAAAGTCAAATCCGTTCCCAGCAAACCAAAGCCAAAGACCGCCTCTGTTTTTTCATTATTACCATTTCGCAATTTGACATCATACACCCCAGATAAGACATCTCCATATTCAGGAGAAAAAGCCCCTGTATAAAAATCTGAAGTCGCCAGCAGGTTATTGTTCAAAGTACTCACGGCCCCACTCACCCCACTTTGATCCGCGAAATGATTGGGATTAGAAATCTGTATGCCTTCCAGCCGCCACTGCATATATTTAGGCGAATTCCCTCTCACAATAATATCATTGCTCCCATCCTGCGTATTGGTAATCCCCGCAAAATTGGACATAATACGGGAGGGATCATTAAAGCCTCCAGCGTAGCGATTGGTTTGCTCAGGCGAAATGGATCGAGCGCTGATCATCGCCATATCATTCAGGGCTTCCCCTTTGTTTTTATTCACCGTCACTACCACTTCTTCCATCTTGACAATGGACTCCTCTAACCCAATCTCCAATACCACCTCTTTTCCCGAATTGACAAGGATATTGGAAATCGTCTTTGGCTCATAGCCCAAATAAGAAATCTGCAAACTAAGCCGTCCAATAGGTATTCCCTCAAAGCGAAATCGCCCTTCTACATCCGTGGCCACTCCCAATAAGGGCTCCGTTCCCAGCACCACCACACTCGCCCCAATCAATGGCAACTCACTGTCTATATCCCTTACGCTCCCCCTAATGGTCTGACTGAGATTTTGGCCAATGGCTTTTTGTAGCAGCAAGAGACCGATAAGTAGTAAAATGATCTTCTTTATTTTCATTTTTGAACGTTTTGTTGAATGGTTGATTTTTTGTTGATTCAAAAACAAAAGTGAGCGAATCGGACGTGCTTTTCAATTTGGATATGCAAGTGGGAGAAAGCTATCTGTGAATGGGTATTTTTTATCGGTAAGCTGTGCCCCAGTGTCGGAGTAAGCTTGGAGTTACTCCGACACTGGGGCTGATTGCCCTCCTACCCAGCGCTATTAATCCGCTGGAAAAATCCCGTCTTATACGTATCCGAAATAGGAATTAACCGATCTGCGATTCGAATGCGACTCCGTTCGATAGAATCGATTTTTTGAAGAGCGACCATATAGGACTTATGCACACGACAGACAATATTTGGAGGGATCAAGTGCTCCAATTCCTTAAAATTCTGTAGCGTCATGATGCGTTTAGTGGTGGTGTGGATACGGCGGTAGTCGCGCATACCTTCGATGTAGAGGATATCGGAAAAGAGGATTTTTTCCAGGCGATTTTCCGTTTTGACAAAGATAAAATCTAAGGGAGGAGAAGACGGTTGGTTGTGAAGGTTTTCCTGGGCTTTATTGACCGCTTGTAAGAAGCGATTGAATGTAAAGGGTTTGAGGAGATAATCGGTTATATTGAGTTCATAGCCTTTTAGGGCGTACTCTTGATAAGCGGTGGTGATGATGACTTGGCTATCTATTTTAGCACTTTCCAGTAGTTCTACCCCAGTCAGTTCATCCATATTAATGTCTAGAAAGAGGATATCTACGCGATGAGATTGGAGGTGGGCCAGTCCCGCAAGGGCATTGTCAAATGTCGCTTCTATTTGTCGAAAAGGTCCCTTTTCTCCAATTAGAAGCGACATTTGACAATGCCCTTGCGGGACTGGCCCACCCCCAGTCAGTTCATCCATATTAATGTCTAGAAAGAGGATATCTACGCGATGAGATTGGAGGTGG
>JBCBDH010000733.1:0-3238 GCA_038529855.1 Bacteroidota bacterium
TATTTTCTCTCACACATCTAATGGCCTTCAATTTCCCCTCTATCCCTCGTTCACCAAAGCCAGGAGCCACCAAGACCCCATCAGCATTAGACAGACGAGCCACCACAGCATCGTAATTTTTCTCCAATTGTTCCGCATGCACGGGATCGACAATGACCCTACATTCGTTCATAGCGCCACCATGTACAAAAGCCTCGTGGATAGACTTATAGGCATCTTGTAGCTCATTGTATTTACCCACTAATGCAATAGTGATTTCGTGGGAAGGGTTTTTCAGCTTACCCAAAAAGTCCTTCCAGCGTCTGAGTTGAGGCTCCCGTCGATCGGTCAGTCGCAATTTACTGATGACCGTGCTGTCGAGTTTTTCTTTGAGCATCAACAGGGGTACATCGTAGATGGTTTCGGCATCTATGGCTTCAATGACCGAGCCGACATCGACATTGCAGAAAAGGGCCAACTTGCGCCGAATTTCCATATTGATGGGATATTCAGTTCGACAAACCAGGATATCGGGTTGTAGACCATTCTTTTGCAATTCCTTGACGGAGTGTTGGGTAGGCTTGGTCTTTAATTCTTTAGCAGCACGCAAATAAGGAATCAGGGTTAGGTGAATAACCACACAGTTATCACGCCCCAGCTCCCAACGCAATTGGCGAACCGATTCCAGATAAGGTAGCGATTCAATATCCCCTACTGTTCCTCCAAGCTCTGTGATGACAATATCAAAATGATTGGCTTGTCCAAGCAATTGGACCCTACGCTTGATCTCATTGGTGATGTGTGGAACAACCTGTACGGTCTTTCCCAGGTAGTCTCCTGATCTTTCCTTATTGATTACCGTTTGATAAACACGGCCAGTTGTGACATTATTCGCCTGAGAAGTAGGGCTGTTGAGAAAGCGTTCGTAATGCCCAAGGTCCAAATCTGTCTCTGCACCATCATCTGTGACATAGCATTCGCCATGTTCATAAGGATTTAAAGTGCCTGGATCGACATTGATGTAAGGGTCAAACTTTTGAATGGTTACAGAGAATCCGCGAGCTTGTAGTAGTTTAGCTAGAGAGGCAGCAATGATGCCTTTGCCTAGTGATGAAGTTACACCGCCCGTAACAAAAATGTACTTGGTCATTAGAATGTATAGTTTAATCAGATCGGCAAATACCCTGGCCGAATACCTCGTTACGGGATACAAAGATAGCAACTTTCATCCAGCTTCCATTGCATTTAGAGAGGAATCGAAAGAGAAATTTTTACCCAGCCAGCTACCTTTCGTTAATGGGACAAATCTACCATTTGGTATAAAAGAATTACTGCTATACCTAAGTGCTTCAAGAACAGCAGGATAAGGTATAAAAATATACACATGCCAGTTATAAATATGTCTTAAAAGATCATTCAAATAGCGGCTTGGTATAATTATTGAGATTTGTAACAGCAATATAGAATCATTACAGAGAAATTCTCATTTAATTCCCCTCCCCATTTATCCTCCCCGATAGATTTGCAATTCAAACTAAACCGACTCATTTGATGAAACGATTGATCACCTATACACTTTTGATTGCTGTCTTCTTGACTAGCCAAACCTCATTCGCTAGCCATACCATCGGCTTTGTCGATGACTCTGACTGCCCCAAGAAATCCAAATATTGCAAGGGAAAGCGGACCTGGGATGATGGTAGCAGCTATGAGGGGGAATTCAAATACGGCGAACCGCATGGTTGGGGAACCTACCACTGGTCAGATGGAGCCGTTTACATTGGTGAGTTCCAAAATGGTCTGCGTCATGGTCATGGCCAGCAGAGTTTTAGCAATGGCGATACCTATGCGGGCGAATGGCGATTGGGACATATGCATGGAAAGGGAGTGTATGATTGGATTGATGAGTCTAAATATGTAGGCACTTTTGTCAAAGGAAAAATGGAAGGTCATGGTATTATTACCTTACCTAATGGCGAATCCTATGATGGAGAGTGGAGAAATGGATTGGCCAATGGCCAGGGGGAGTTTGCCAAAGAGGATGGTAGTAAGCACATGGGTAAATATAAGGACGGCAAGCGCAGCGGCAGTGGGGTCATCACCTGGCGGACGGGCGATGTCTTTGTAGGCAAATGGCGAAATGGCAAAATCCACAAAAAGGGAACCTTCCAGTTTACCAATGGCGATAAGTACTTCTGCATTTGGGAACATGGAGAGATGACTGGAGAAGCCACCTATATCTTTCTCAATGGCCGCGAAATCAAAGGAGACCTACTGACTATCGAACGCGCCATCAGTGATGATGAAGAACTAAAAGACGAAATCGCGCCCAATCTTGGGCTTACTTGGTACACCGTAGCGCTGGAATATATGGAAGCCAAAAACTATGAACTGGCTGTTCAAAATCTAAAATTGGCCCAGCAGTATGTACCTAAATCTTCCGATCTCAACAAGCTCATCCATAAGCAGTTGACGATTGCGGAAGAGAAGATACAAGAAGGACTCTAAACACCTTCTTTCATCCCAAAAATGATTGTTTTTAATGTGTTGTTGTCGGACTGGCTAATGTCAGTCCGACAATTTTTTTTATACGATAAATACCAATATTAGGGTATTGCCATCTGCTGCTCCCCCACCTATCTTTGCACTATCTCCTCGAAACGAATTTAACTTACACCTTACTTTCCTCCCAAATTACTCCCATTTTTTTTTGACCAAAACACCGAAGCATGGCATTCCCATTCAATGGCATTTCCCTGCCCCAATTTCTTATTTGTAGCTTATTATTCTTGATTGTTCCTGCACTTTCTGCCACCACATTTACGGATGAAACAGATTGCCCAAGAAAAAAGAAGAACTGCACTGGAAAGCGCATCTTCAAAGATGGCAGCATCTATAAGGGAGAATTCAAATACGGACAGCCTGATGGTTGGGGGGAGCTTTCCTGGCCCAATGGTGATACTTATGAGGGACAGTTTCAGGATGGTCTGCGCCACGGAAAGGGCGAATTGAGCTATGCCAATGGCGATTACTACGAAGGCGAATTTCGCTTTGGTTATATGCATGGGGAGGGAGAATATACCTGGGCAGATGGTGCGCGATATACGGGTCGTTTTCACGAGGATCTATTTCATGGAAAAGGCTTGTTTGTTTCGAGTGATCAAGAGGTTTATGATGGGGAGTGGAGACGAGGACTGCTGCCGTCTACTAAGATAAAATTACCCGTTCCCTCAGCCAGTCCTCGTCTCCACTCCCCATC
>JBCBDH010000734.1:0-3223 GCA_038529855.1 Bacteroidota bacterium
GCGATCTTTTTGACAAAACCCAACAACAACGTCGACAAGAGACAGAAGAGCAAAGAGGATGGAATTCGACAAATACCTGGGATATTTAAACTAGGGACTACTGGACAGCCGTTTGGCTAGAATCCAGTTGTATTTCTGCCTGTTCTGGAAAATAGTCCGTCGTATTTTTTTCTATCGCTCCTTTCAATAGCTCATAAGTCTTCGCATCTTCCTCCTGAAAGTAGGATTGCATTAAAACAAACATAGATCTATATAAAACATTGCTCCCGCGGACTTCATTATGGGCTTCAATGCTTGTCTTTTCTTCTCCCAATGGTTTAAAATAGACATCCATCTGACTTGTTAGTACATCGTTTTCGAGCTGCATACCAAAGTGTTCATTGGTCTTTAAGCCCGTAAGCGTTTCTGTCATATACATGATTTCTCCATCTCTTTCCATCACCATTTCGTAAACGGAGCCCACTTCGTTTTGCGCTCCTTTGACTCTTTTAATGCTGGTCAATCCAAGTACCCATTGATGCATCTTGCTATCGTCCATAAATACTGCAAAGCTTTCGTCCAATGGTTTATCGACTGCTACAGAGGTGCTATAGTGAATGCTTGGTTGAATCAAACCAATGGCTACGAATAGCAAGAGGAGGGCAGCGAGCCCCACGGCGAGGTATTTTAAAAACTTCATGGCTTAGGCTTTACTTATTTTAGGTCCTTTAGATTTCTCAAAAAACCGTCTACCCCTTTGCTTTTCATTCGGGTGAGCAAACTGCGAGCATCTGCTTTCTTGCTAAAGGCCCCAACTACGACCTTGTACACCGTTTTCCCATTCAATTCATTAATGCTGACTACGATGGTTTCTTTGAATAGACTTTGCAATTTTTCGGTTTGGATCAGCACATTGCCATATTCGGCAAAAGCCCCAATTTGCACCCCATAGCCCTTGGGTTCTTGTTTGGCTACATTAAAACGAAACAGCCCTCTACCACTGGAAATATTGTCTTCTACTTCCACTACGGTTGGCGCCCCATCTCTACGTCGAATAGCTTCAGCGATCGCCTTATCGGCATTGACCCTGCCATAGCCATATTTGACGGAATGGCCATTGGTATATTCAGAGGGACGCCCGATTTTATCCGCTGTTTTTTGTAAAATATCTTTGACCTCTTTGGCCGTCAATTCTGGATTGGCCGATAGGATCAAAGCACAAATTCCCGCAACTAAGGGGCAGGCGCTAGAGGTCCCTCCAAAGTGCTTATAGCGATCACCTCTGGAAACCCCATCTCTCCACCAACGTCGCTCTCCACTTTCCCAGGATAGCCCCTCGTCCCACCAAGCCCTTGCAGCTGTAATAGGCCAATCGCCATTAGAAGGCGCACAAATGCTGACTTCCCGCCCTCGATTGGAGTAAGAAGCATGCTCGTCTTTGCTCGTACAAGCAGCCACGGCAATCACATCTGGATGGGCAGAATAATAACTGACAAAATCGAGGTCATCATTGCCCACCGCATAGACAATCACACAGCCTTTTCCCTTGCGTCCCTTGCGGGCTGCGCGGGTAATAGCTTCAGATTTCATACTACTCAGGGTAAAAGCGGGGTCAGTCGTTCCCCAGCTACAGCTGATGACATCTGCGCCATTTTTAATGCAATAATCAAACATTTGCTCAGTGGCGCGGAGGCTAAAGGAGGTACCGCTAATGGGCATAAAACGCGCATTGGGGGCAGCACCAACGATGCCATTGCCATTGGAGGTGGCGAGTGCTACGCTGGCACAGGGGGTACCATGCGTAAAACGAGGGTCGCCCATTTCCAGCTGAGCAGATTGGGTCCACAGGTCAAAGGGTTTATGGACTTTACCTTTTAGGTCGGGGTGGC
The DNA here is from genome assembly GCA_038529855.1 of Bacteroidota bacterium. Taxonomy (GTDB): domain Bacteria; phylum Bacteroidota; class Bacteroidia; order Chitinophagales; family Saprospiraceae; genus JBCBDH01. The sequence continues at coordinate 1,869 of JBCBDH010000734.1, forward strand.
TCAAGTCAAATCCATTGTCAATGACGGCAATATTGACCCTGCGAGAACCCATATCTCCTAATCTGCGCCAGGCATCAATCACCTTGGCATCTGCTCCTTTTTTCAATCTCCTGTTGGCATCAACGACAAAACCCTTATTCTCCAGATGCCATTGATGACCGAGTAATTCGTCCTTGGGTTCATTAAAGTCGTATTCATCGACCAAGGAATCGAGATCGGGTTCGGCAACTCTGACCAGCGATGTTTTTTGTAGCAAATTGGCTACTTTGATGGGATTGGGAGACTTGGAGGATACCTGGGCAATGACGCGATTTTTGTCGCGCTGCTCCACCAATTCCAAGTGAAATTCATCGAGGGTCAATTGCTGCTCCTCCTTACTGGTATTATCTTGAAAAATGATGTAAATCTCGCCAGTAGGGACTAGGGGTTTGGTACTGCCTTCTGCATGGTAGACATGGGTGCCAACGGCTATATCCCTTTTGCGTCGAACTTCATCGAGCTTTTTATCTAAAGAGCCTCTTTTTCGGTCGAGGGTAACGATATTGAATCCACCTAAATTGGTAAATACTTTTTCTTTGACATAATTGGTCTTGGATAGGTCTTTTTCCTTTTTGGTTTTTAGGCCAACCAATCGGCGGCTCTTTCGCAGTTTGAGTTCTGTTTTACCAGATTTAATCGTAAGTTTGGACATAGCGCTTTGGTTTAATCGGCATTTATCTGGATCGGCAAAGAAGTCTTTCGAGACAGCAGACCACAGTCGACTTTAAATCTAGGTGGCAGGTAGATTTTAAAACTGCTTTGCCTAAAATAAAGTAGCAAGATAAGAAAAATGGTAGAGCCCAAGGGGAATCGTCAATCCAAAACAGGGCAGAATAATTGAGGCCAGAAAAAAGAAAAATTAAAATATTATTTTTATTCTCATAAATATTTGCACAATAGGAATATATATTATAGCTTTGTTTTATACAAAATAGTATTAATGGTTTTGCATTTTCATTCCTAAAAACTGATTAAAGAAGTCTCCCTCAAACACCTTCCTTTCGATTTCGACTCTGAGTTAAAAACTACGCGGTTATTGTGATTATTTTCTGAATGTAGTGCTATGCATTCTATTAGAGAGATCTAAAATTTAGTGTGATTAAATTAGAGAGTCACTATGAAACACGTATTAAAAAGAACATCAAAAACAGCTGGGGGTGAGGATCATTTATTGGACAACGTATTTGCCATCATCGACTCCCGATTACAGTACATTGAGTATCAAAACAAAAAAATATTTGATGCTTATGTAGAGAAAAGATCAGACTTGGGCCGAAGTATGCTCAGTATGCCCTTTCTCAATGAATCAAAGAGAT
>JBCBDH010000735.1:0-3223 GCA_038529855.1 Bacteroidota bacterium
CACCAAAATCCAAAGCAACCTGAGCCAAACAATCATCCATAGGTAAACAGAAGCCATACCTGGAAATGCCTCGCTTATCTCCTAATGCATCCTTAAAAGCCGTCCCCAAAGCCAGTGCCGTATCTTCTATGGTATGGTGCTCGTCGATATGCAGATCGCCTTTTACTTGTACGGTTAGATCACATAGAGCATGTCTTGCCAACTGATCCAACATATGATCAAAGAATCCCAATCCCGTATTATTATCCGCTTTACCTGTTCCATCTAAATTGAGGTGGACCAAGATATCCGTTTCCTTGGTGACTCTATGGACCTCAGCCGTTCGAGGAGGTTGTTTCAAAAATTGATAAATAGCTTCCCATTTACTTGTGGTTAGAGCGATCACTGCTTCAACGGCCTCTTTTTGCGCGTTGATTTCTGTCGCGCCTAAGGCTGGCTCATTATTGATCCAAATGCCCTTAGCCCCAAGATTTTTGGCCAGCTCCATATCGGTCAGCCTGTCGCCAATGACAAAAGAATTAGCAAGATCGTAGTCACCCCTCAAATAGTCTTGTAGTAGGGCCGTGCCTGGCTTTCGGGTAGGTGTATTTTCGTGAGCAAAGGTGCGGTCAATAATTACTTCTTCAAAGGATATTCCCTCATTAGCAAAAGCCTTCATCATCTTATTGTGAGGGGGATGGAAGGTCTCTTCGGGAAAAGCGTCTGTTCCCAATCCATCTTGGTTGGTCACCATGACCAATTGATAATCCAACTCTTGAACAATTCTGGAAAGGTATTGGAATACGCCAGGGTAAAATTCGAGCTTCTCCAGGCTATCCAATTGATAATCTTCTGGGGGTTCGATGACTAGGGTACCATCGCGATCCAGGAAAAGGACTTTTTGTTGCATAGTTAATGGGCTTGATAGGCTTGAATAGCAGCCAAAAGTTGATCGTTTTCTCGGGGTGTTCCAATGCTAACACGAAGACATCCTTCGCAATTCAATACCTTAGAACGATCCCTGACTATAATTTTTTGGCCAACTAAATAATCGTAAAGTCGACGGGGTTCTTGGAGCCGAATTAGAAAAAAATTGGTTTCCGAAGGATACACTTTCTCCACAAAATCAAGTTGAGCCAGAGCGCTTCGAAGTCGCTGTCTTTCTTGCAGTAATATCTGAATAAATTGATCTTTCTCCGCTTTTTTGGCCAATGCTTTTAAAGCGGTTCGCTGACTGAGGACATTGACATTATAGGGTGGTTTGACTTTATTGAAAAGATCGATGATCTCTTTTTGAGCAAAAGCCATCCCCAGACGAAGCCCAGCCATACCCCATGCTTTTGAGAAGGTTTGCATAATAACTAGGCGTGGGAAACGATCCAATAAGGAAAGACAAGAAGCCTGTTCGGCAAAATCAATATAGGCTTCATCCACAACGATTACCCCAGGAAAGGTTTCGGCAAGTTGCTCAATAAGGGATAAATCCATACTGTTGCCCGTTGGATTATTGGGGCTACAGATAAATAGCAGTTTGCTTTGTGCATTGCTCTGCTCAAGAATGCTTTGGACCCGTGGCTGAAAAGTCTTGGTTAGAGGAATTTCTTTGACTGCTACGTCGGCAATAGATGCAGATACGCGATACATCCCATAAGTCGGTGGGAGTGTAATAATGTGATCCTCTCGGGGTTCGCAGAAGATGCGAATGAGCAGGTCAATAGCCTCATCACTTCCGTTCCCCAAAAAAATCTGTTCCTCCTCTAATGACTTTTGTTGAGCAATTATTTTTTTCAACTCCCGCTGCAAGGGGTCTGGATAGCGATTAAGCCCATTATCAAATGGATTTTCATTGGCATCCATAAATACTTCGGCCTGCCCCTTAAACTCACTTCGCGCTGAAGAGTAGGGCTGCATTCGTAGAATATTGGGTCGAACTAAGGCAGATAGTTTTTTCATAGCATCTGGATTTAAGTAAGTTTGGCTAATCGAATACTAACAGCATTCTTATGTGCTCGAAGGGCTTCTGCCTCTGCCATGAGCTCTACCGCAGGCCCAATCTGCCCCAAACCTTCTTTAGTCAACTGCTGATAGGTGATTTTCTTGACAAAAGCATCCAAATTGACACCACTGTAGGCGCGTGCATAACCATTTGTTGGTAAGGTATGATTGGTACCAGAAGCATAATCTCCTACAGACTCGGGCGTGTAATGACCTAAAAAGACTGAACCTGCATTTTCTATCCCCTCTGCCCATTGCAAAGCATCATCAGTGGCAATGATCAGATGTTCGGGAGCATATTCATTGACCACATCCAGTGCCTCTTTAGGGTCTGCTATCCAAATGGCAGGACTATTCTCTAAAGCTTTTTGGGCAATCGCTGCGCGGGGCAGTTGAGGAAGCTGCTGCTTAATTTCTTCTAAAGTTTGATCAATGAGTGCGCGATCTAGACTGACAAGCACAACCTGGCTATCTATTCCATGCTCTGCTTGCGAAAGCAAATCGGCCGCAATAAAAGAAGGCTGTGCGCTTTTGTCTGCTAAAACCAAGACCTCAGAAGGTCCTGCGGGTAAATCAATAGCCACCCCTTCTCGACTAACCATCTGTTTGGCAGCCGTGACATACTGATTGCCTGGCCCAAATATCTTATAGGTTGCTGGCACACTTTCCGTCCCATAGGCCATAGCTGCTACAGCCTGCGCTCCCCCCAATTTGAATATTTTTTTGATCCCCAATAAATGAGCTGTATACAATATTACTGGATGGAGATTTCCCTTTTTATTAGGTGGACTACACAATACGATCTCCCGACAACCGGCCAGTACAGCGGGTACCCCAAGCATCAATACGGTAGAAAATAGCGGAGCTGTTCCCCCTGGAATATACAGTCCAACCTTTTCTATAGCCACACTTTTCTGCCAGCATCGAATGCCTGGCATGGTTTCGATAATATTTGGTTCTACCCTTTGGCTAGCGTGAAAGCGTTCAATATTGGCCTTAGCTTGTTGAATCGCTGCTTTTAAATCATCGGAAACCAAGGCGATTGCCTCGGTTATTTCATCTTCCTGAACGGCCACTTGTGCCAATTCTACCCCATCAAATTTGGCGGTATAGGCCATAGCTGCAGCATCTCCGTTTTGACGAATATCTTCCAATATTGGGCGAATCAGTTCATCCAGAGATTGTTGGGCGAGCATTGGACGCTGTAATAGGCGACTTCGTTCTTCGGCTTGAGGATTGGTGTAAACGA
>JBCBDH010000736.1:0-3218 GCA_038529855.1 Bacteroidota bacterium
AGCTCTCCATCAATTTCCAAATCAGCAAATTGGCCAGTAATATCCATAGGGTTCCACCAAAAACACCCGTCACTTCATACCATTGTACCCAAGAGGGAAAAGAGGCAAATCCATTTCCCAAGGTCAGCCAGGGCCAACTGATTTCCCATTGCATATGCCCATACTCAAAACTGATCCAGAAAACGATAAAAGCCAACAAAGACAGACGTTCGTTGAGCATCTTCTTACACAAATGATAGGCATAAAAAGGCAGGCTCATTAAAAAGGCATTCACAGTAATGGCCACAATGCCCGCTACCAAGGCCGTATTGACCACCCAGAAGGTCGTGAACAGATTCCAGATGATAAAGCTGTTGTAGGCATAGCGAAAAACCAATGCAGAGGAAATGCCTGGGTACTTTTTACTGATCTCCTGTTCGACCAGGAGCAAAGGGATAAATCCAACGAAAAGCAAAAAGGGAAGCGGCAAGACTGGAAAGCCCAAATAAAGCAGAAAGCCCGAAAGCGAAGAGAGCAAAATCCATCTATCGTGCTCTGCCTCACGGCTATTGGCCTTATATCTAATCATCCGCCAGGAAAACCAAGCGGCCAGTAAAAGCGGGATGGGCCAAAAGCCCCAAAGCTCATCCTCCTGATAAGACCGCCACATTTCTATGGCCGCATAAGCCATCGTAATAAGACCTAGCAAAAGTAGTCCCCAACGCAATTGTGTAGAGAGAAAAGGTAATCTTTGATTGGCTTCTGGCATGATAATCAATTACATAAATTTGAAAGATGGCTATGCTACGGTCCATCCATTTCCCCAGCCAGCTTTAGGGCTGACAAAAGCCAGCGCCCCCTCGCCATCTTCCGCCATGAGGATCATTCCCTGTGATTCTACACCCCGCAATTTGCGCGGTGCCAGATTGGCTAATAAGAGTACTTCCTGGCCAATGACATCTTCTGGCGAATAGTACTTGGCAATCCCAGAAACGACAGTGCGTACTTCAAAACCCAAATCAACAGTCAATTTGAGGAGCTTATCTGCTTTTTTGATCTTTTCGGCAGCCGTAATGGTTCCAGTGCGGATATCCAGCTTACTAAAATCCTCGAAGCTGATCTCCTTTTTGAGTGGAGGTCTTTGGCTGGCAGCTTCAGCAGCCTGGATTTTTTCCAATTCAGCTTTTTGTGCCTCTACGATGGCCAGGCGACTTTGATCCTTGCGATCATTGATCTTTGCAAAAAGCAGTTGGGGTGTTCCTACTTGATGGCCTTCTGGCAGTAGAAGACCAGGCGACGCCAGTTGATCCAATGCCTTTTGCAGATCGCCGTTTTGCAATTCAGGCAAACGAAGTAGCTCCCGCAATTTGGTGGCTGTAAAAGGAATAAAGGGCTGACTGATGATACTCAATAAATAAGCAATCTGCAGACAGTTATTCAGGCAATTCTTTACTTCCTGGCTATCTGGGTCAGTCTTCCATAACTTCCAGGGCGACTGTTCCTGCAAATAGGTATTGCCATAAGAGGAAATCTCCATAAGAGTTTGGATAGCCGCTTTGAAGCTAAAGGCTTCCAGCTCTTTTTGATAGCGAGCAAGAAGGTTTTTCACCTCTTCTATAGGTGTCTGATCTGTTGATGGTGGCACCTTTCCTTCATAGTACTTATTGCTCGCTATCAAAAAGAGCTGGAAGCCTTTAGCTTCAAAGCGGCTATCCAAACTCTTATGGAGATTTCCTCTTATGGCAATACCTATTTGCAGGAACAGTCGCCCTGGAAGTTATGGAAGACTGACCCAGATAGCCAGGAAGTAAAGAATTGCCTGAATAACTGTCTGCAGATTGCTTATTTATTGAGTATCATCAGTCAGCCCTTTATTCCTTTTACAGCCACCAAATTGCGGGAGCTACTTCGTTTGCCTGAATTGCAAAACGGCGATCTGCAAAAGGCATTGGATCAACTGGCGTCGCCTGGTCTTCTACTGCCAGAAGGCCATCAAGTAGGAACACCCCAACTGCTTTTTGCAAAGATCAATGATCGCAAGGATCAAAGTCGCCTGGCCATCGTAGAGGCACAAAAAGCTGAATTGGAAAAAATCCAGGCTGCTGAAGCTGCCAGCCAAAGACCTCCACTCAAAAAGGAGATCAGCTTCGAGGATTTTAGTAAGCTGGATATCCGCACTGGAACCATTACGGCTGCCGAAAAGATCAAAAAAGCAGATAAGCTCCTCAAATTGACTGTTGATTTGGGTTTTGAAGTACGCACTGTCGTTTCTGGGATTGCCAAGTACTATTCGCCAGAAGATGTCATTGGCCAGGAAGTACTCTTATTAGCCAATCTGGCACCGCGCAAATTGCGGGGTGTAGAATCACAGGGAATGATCCTCATGGCGGAAGATGGCGAGGGGGCGCTGGCTTTTGTCAGCCCTAAAGCTGGCTGGGGAAATGGATGGACCGTAGCATAGCCATCTTTCAAATTTATGTAATTGATTATCATGCCAGAAGCCAATCAAAGATTACCTTTTCTCTCTACACAATTGCGTTGGGGACTACTTTTGCTAGGTCTTATTACGATGGCTTATGCGGCCATAGAAATGTGGCGGTCTTATCAGGAGGATGAGCTTTGGGGCTTTTGGCCCATCCCGCTTTTACTGGCCGCTTGGTTTTCCTGGCGGATGATTAGATATAAGGCCAATAGCCGTGAGGCAGAGCACGATAGATGGATTTTGCTCTCTTCGCTTTCGGGCTTTCTGCTTTATTTGGGCTTTCCAGTCTTGCCGCTTCCCTTTTTGCTTTTCGTTGGATTTATCCCTTTGCTCCTGGTCGAACAGGAGATCAGTAAAAAGTACCCAGGCATTTCCTCTGCATTGGTTTTTCGCTATGCCTACAACAGCTTTATCATCTGGAATCTGTTCACGACCTTCTGGGTGGTCAATACGGCCTTGGTAGCGGGCATTGTGGCCATTACTGTGAATGCCTTTTTAATGAGCCTGCCTTTTTATGCCTATCATTTGTGTAAGAAGATGCTCAACGAACGTCTGTCTTTGTTGGCTTTTATCGTTTTCTGGATCAGTTTTGAGTATGGGCATATGCAATGGGAAATCAGTTGGCCCTGGCTGACCTTGGGAAATGGATTTGCCTCTTTTCCCTCTTGGGTACAATGGTATGAAGTGACGGGTGTTTTTGGTGGAACCCTATGGATATTACTGGCCAATTTGCTGATTTGGAAATTGATGGAGAGCT
>JBCBDH010000737.1:0-3202 GCA_038529855.1 Bacteroidota bacterium
TGTTCGTAGACATCTTCTTCTATGGCCCCATTGGGAAAAAGGGCTAAATCTTTAAGGAGGGTATCCAATAAAGCGATGGCTTCCTGGTAGTTTTTTTCTCTGCCCAATAATTTGGCTTTGGTATAAGCGTAGAGCCTATCGTAGCGGCGGGCCTTTTGGCTTTCTGGAGGAAGCTGTGCGCTGACGATAGCTTCGTGCATTTTCTGTAGGTAGAATCCTGATTTCTCCAATTTGCCCAACTCGACATATAGTTCAGCCAGTGGTAGATACACATCAATCATGGCGGTTTGATCCGCAGACTTTTCCACTATTTCGAGCGCCTCCAATAGTTTGACCTCTCCTTTTTCATATTCTTCTAGCTGGACATAGGTAAAGCCAACATGAGATTTGCCAGAATATAAGGGCTGCTCTCTAAAGGCGGTATAGATAGAATCCGCCAGATGATAATACTCCAGCGCACAATCATACTGCTGGATGATTCCATAAGTTTTAGCGATATTATTGTAGGTAGGGGCTAATAGATAATTAGCTTTTATTTTTTCGGCAATAATGGCGGTTCTGATAAAATAATAAAGCGCGGTACCTATTCGATCTTTTTGGGCATTGACTACCCCCAGCGTGAGATAGGCAGTGGCTTCCGCTTTGGGACGGTCATAAGCACGAGCGAGATCGGCTATTTGTTCGAGCCGCATAAGTGCCTCCTCAAACTGCCCCATTTGTACCAAGCATATAGCAATGTTTCGGCGACTGATCAATTTTTGATATTGCAAATTTTGGGAAGCTTTCTCAAGATAAGTAATGGCCAATTTTGAGGTGTCTATGGACTCTTGATAGCGTCCCTTCATATAGTGCAATCTGCCGAGAAGCGATAGAGACCTACCTATCCATCCTGGCTCGTCGAGCTGATTGGCCCACTGTAGGGCTTGGTGGACATATCCATAGGCGGAATCTAGATTATTGGTATGGGTGACTTTCTGAAGCAGCTCCTTAATTTTTGTGGTATCTACCAGGGTCGCGTTGGCATTTTCGCTGGCCAATACCTGGGTGGCTTGGCTAAGCCATAGCCCAATAAAAAGCCAGGTCATCCATTTCGCTATTCCTATGGCATTCCGTCCTTGCATCATCTACTTCATTATATTTTCAGTAAAAACCCTATGAGATCCTGTTCGCCTTCCAGTTCTAATTTTTTGCGCAATCTATAGCGGGCCGTATTGACACTTCCGTGGCCAATGTGTAATAGAGAAGCAATTTCCTTGGAGTTGAGGTTGAGGCGAAGGAGCGCACACAGTCGTATATCTTTGGTACTGAGCTTAGGAAAACGCTGCTGTAACTGATGTCTAAAGCCCTCGTAGACCACATCAAATCGCGCGGTAAATTCTTCCCAATCATTGTCTTCCTTTAGATCGTTTTGCAATTTTTCAGTGAGTTGTTCAAGATTTTGTAGGGATCCAGTAGCCACCTTTGAATGCAGAGAAGCCGTCTGTTCTTGTAGGTCCTCCATGACTTGTTGTTTGTGCAGCATCCGCTCGGTAAAGCGGGTCATATCTCGTCGCTTGTTCTCTAACTCATTTTCCAACCACTGTTTTTCCTCCGTGAGATGCGCTAATTTTGTCTTTTCGAGTACATCCATTCCCTGCTTTGCTTGTCGGCTAAATCGCTGGCGTCGAAACTGAAGAAAACCAATACCACCTAATCCAAGAACCCCAAGGGTAAGACTAATAATCAATAAAAATCGCCTTTTCCTACTGCGTTCAAGGATAGCCAATTGATGGAGATGTGGTTCTTCATCCTGTTGTTTGAGTTTGGCAAATAATTCCCGATCTATATCACGCATTGCCTTATCTCCTTCTCTATAGGCTGCTGCATCTTTTGCAATGGCCTCATGAAGAGCCTGAAAGGCGAGATCATACTGACCTAGTTTTTCGTAGGTTTTGGCTATATCCTGCTGAATCGTATGATAGCTATTGTCCCCACTCAACTGCGATTCTAAGGTTTTAGCAGAATCGAGATGAACCAGGCTGTTTTTATAATTCCCAGCCGCGTAATAGGCTTTTCCAATAGCGACATGGGAGCGCATAATCCCATAAGGGTCATTTACTTTTCGGCTGTAGCGTAGGGAGTTTTGAGCATCGGACAAGGCTTGTTCGATATTTCCCTCCTCGATGTGAAGGAGTGTCCAGTGGTAATAATTGGTCCACAAATGATTAAATTGACCGCCCCGTCGAATGAGGCTATCTGCTTGTTGGAAGTAAATACCCGCAGAGTCGTATTGCTCCAAGTCAAAATAAGCGGCGGCGATGCTACTGCGGCACAAGCCGCGACCATTGTCTGAGCAGTTCTTTTGAATACAAGCTGAATCGGCGCGAAGGAAGTATTCAAGCGCCTTTTCATAATCTTTTAACTGCTTAAAATCGTTACCCACATTCAAATAAACCGTCCCAGCATCCGCCGTCCTACCCAATTGCTTCATAATCTCCGCAGCCTGAATCGTATGATGCATCGACCGACCATAAAAACCCAATTTGCGATAGGCCGAACCAATATTCACTTTTGAATAAGACAAAAGTGTGCTATCCCCCAATACCTCAGTCAAGTCAATAACATGTTGGTAAACCTGTATAGCTTCCTCAAATTGCCCCATCCTATAAAGTGATAGGGCTTTCTTATGGTGACATAGCGCAAGCTGATTTTGGTTATCAGCCATTACAAAACGCTTAATGGCCAAATCAAAAGTATCTATCGCTGCTTGGAAATTGTTTCGCTTATGCTGGTATATTCCACAATGCATAAGCACTTGGCCTTGATAAAAAAATTCATTAGGATGGGCATCGACTAAAGTCTTGGCTTGCTTAATAAACCAACTGGCAGAATCTGACTTCGTATTCTTGCTAGCCTTGAGATAATGTTGTACCAAACTAGTATCTAATGTCGTACGTGACTTCGCATGGATATTAGCCTGACCATCGACATAAAATAGCCCCAAAATCATTAGTATCAAGATAACTAATGAATCAGGGGGTCGATGTTGAGTAAGCCCGCAATATCTAGCTTTTAATACACCTCTTAACATATTCCTTTACAATTAATAGGCTTAACATAGCCTCGTCAATCCGCCAATAATGGATACCTGCTGATTACTTAGCTTTCTAAAGAAGTATTTTGAGCTTAATGTAGAGAAATTCTAATATTTACCGCGAACACT
>JBCBDH010000738.1:0-3197 GCA_038529855.1 Bacteroidota bacterium
CTATTTTGGTCGAAGCACCTTTATGGCCAAGCGCATTATTAAGCAGGCACCCCCCAGTTTTGGGCGTCGCTTAATGAGTCGTTTGATGAAGCAAGGCAATACCAAGGTCAACTGCGATCAATGCCACAAGCCTTCTAATAAGCGCCTCTGTCCAAGATGCCACAATCAGCTACCCACCTTTTTTCATCAAGAGCAAAGCCACATTATCTCCATCATTGGGGCGAGAAATAGTGGAAAAACGCATTACATAACGGTACTCATCAATGAATTGCTACGACGAGGACATCTGCTAAAGATATCGACCATTCCACAAGACGTGGGAGAAGATCGCCGCGAGGTGACGAGTATTCGCTACAAAAGGGATTACAAAGGACCTTTGCTTGATCAGCAGCAAGAGTTGGTACAAACTCAGGCTTCCAAAGACCTTTACCCCTTGATCTATGAAATTGCCAGCAGTGGCGAACAGTCTTTTGGTAAAAAAAGGGTCTTGTATCTAGCTTTTTATGATACCGCTGGTGAAAATTTTCGAGATGATGAAGAGATTCGAAAGATGGCCAATTATGTCTCTAATTCATCAGGGGTGATTTTTCTACTTGATACGTTCCAGATTCCCATCGTCAAAAAGCATTTAAAAGGAAAGGGGCTACAGATTCCTGATTTGTCTACGGATTATCACGATGTTTTGTACAAGGTACTCAATCGTTTTGGCAGAGAAGGACATATTACACAGGCAGGAAGAAAAAATAAAATTCCAACTGCCATCACCCTAAGTAAGTTTGATGAAGTCTTAAGACACAATCTACTCAGCGACCATTTAGGCAAGTCTTCTATCAATAACAACAGTTCTTACCTACAGCGTAGAAAATACAATGAGCAAGAGATCGCAGATTTTAGCGCAGTGATCAAATACAATCTGGAAGAGCAATGGCATGAATCAGGTTTTGTCAGTGATATTTCCACTCGTTTTTCCAATTGCCACTTTTTTGGTGTGTCTGCACTTGGTCATACGCCTGTCAAAGGAAAATTAGTTGATGGTCAGTATGTGCCTTTTAGAGTGATGGACCCGCTACTATGGATTTTAGATCAACTGAATTTTGTACTTCCTAAATGATAAGGCCCTATGGATCAGCAAGAACTTCACTATTGGGAAATTTATTACACCTCCTCAGAGCAAGGCATTCAACATCAGTCAGATGGCTTTGGTGTGCGAGCGATGACAGAGGGTTTGCCCAAGGGATTGATTGAGCAGCTTAAATCTGACAACTTCTTTTACTACGAATCAGGCAGTCGCCCCTTGCCAAGTACTTATGATTTAGAGGAGGACCCCAGCCTGCCCCTTTCCTTTCCCCAAACGATGATCTATACGCCCTTACAATTTGATGGCCATAGCTATTACCTATTGTCTCGCACCGTTTTTTTGGGAAAGGATTATGGTTGGTATCTTGAAGATCAGCAAGAAAATGCCAGGAGTGGAAATACCTTTACCCATACGTATATTTTTAAGACCTATGCCCCTCAGATTTTTCATTATCTACTCCAAAAAGATTTCTTTCGCCCAAGTCATTTAGTCAATGATCCCTCCAATCCAGAATTGCGGTCCTTACTTACGGGGGTGCCCTCCTTTTTGGAAAGTGCGCCATTGAGTAGAATGGAAATTCCAAAAGTAGCGGCTGAGGCCACTTCTCCTAAAGGTCTTGCGCTTTTATTTTTGGCCCTTCAGAAAAAGCTCCCCTTGGTGATTGATTTGGAGGAAAAACAAACCTATGCCTATTGGGTGAAACTGATGGCTTACTTACCCCATATCATCAAGAGATACATCCGTATTAAAAGCAATCACCAAGGCTCCTACTTTGATCCAAAAGATCAAGTCTATTTTGTCAATACCTATTATCAGCATGAGCTACACGCCAATAGTATAGAATACATTTTATGCCAGCCCAATAAGGAGCAGTATACGGAGATTTTGGATACGCCTTTTTTTCAATGGCTTCATACTGCTTCATCTGTAGATTTAATAAGTTTTGTGGAGAAGTTGGATTATATGTTAGTGGAATGGTCTGAGGAGATCAATTTGGAGGAGCTTTATATTGTCTTTGAATTTCTTTTTGCTCAACAATCAAGTTCTTTTGAGCGCAAGACTATTGTCCATGCCCTACAAGCCATAAAGCATTATGCGCTCAAGCCCACTTTTAGGAGTCAGCTCAATCAATTGGTCATTGATCAATTGGTAAAGAACATAAAGGACCATCAGGTGGAAGAGGTACAATTGTATCTAGAATTGATAGAGGAGCTGGCGATAGAGGAGGAATATACCCACGAAATCAGACAGCAGCTTACGCATTTTCTGTTGTTGCGTCAGCATTTTTTGGCCTTGCTAAAAGGAGGAATGAGCATGTCACAGCTTTACCAAGTCTCTGATGACCTCCTTCTCCAAAAGCAGCTACCAGCACTTTTTCAATCGCTTGGACAAGAAAAGAAGCGATTTGAGCAATTACTTGGCTTGATGATCGAAAATGGCTTGGAGGATTTTGAAGCGACCATCCAACTGACTTTAAAAGAGGCATACTGTCAGCCAACTTTTTATACCAATTTATTGAATAAAAAGCCCATTTCCAGATTTAAACAGCTGTTGATCCAATCCAACTTCTTTGTCGATCTCCCTAAAGATCATCATGATCATTTAATCAAGCCCAGTCTATCCACTTACATTGAACAAGAGGTCAGCAAAGGACCAGAGGCCCGCACGATCTTATTTGAGCAATTGCAAAAAGCCATGATCCAAGCGCCCTATGCTTTAGAATACAGTCGCCTTAGTCTATCCCAAATATTATTGAAAACGACAGATCACGATACCCTCACCCAAATGCTTGATCACCTTTTGTATATCGTCAAGCAAAAAGTGCCTGCTTGGGAAAATTATCTTTCAAAAGAGGGGAGACGTCTTTTTCAACGTATCCAGCAGCAGTCGCATTACTTCCGTCCCAGTGCGGAAAAGAGAGACCTTTGGAACCTACTAAGCGACTACCAAACTGCCCTAAAGGACTTTCAAAATCACCAGCCACTTTGGTATGCTCGCGAAGAGATTATTTTTTTGCGCAATGTCATCAGCATCAGTCTAGGCGAGCGCTCCCTATCTAATTTTGAATGGCCTGCCCATTTTGCAGATGAAAGCTTGGCGATTACTTTTTTTGCCAGAC
>JBCBDH010000739.1:0-3196 GCA_038529855.1 Bacteroidota bacterium
GCATCTAAATACTGTATGAGTATTGATGCCTTACCTCAGATCAAAACCAGAAATCGCTGGGATACCCTGTCTTTTGGACAATGGCCCGAACCGAGTTAAGCATATGTTTGAAGATTTTCAAGAAATAGCGCTGTTTCGTCCCTCCCTTTTTGACATTGGGCTTAATATGCTGGTGGCTTTACTTTGTGGTTTGATCATTTCTTTGGTGTATCGCTTGGTTTACAAAGGCCCTAGTTACTCAACAACTTTTGTCAATTCCCTGGTCTTGCTCAGCGTCATCACTGCAGTTGTGATTTTGGTGATTGGGAACAACCTCGCACGGGCCTTTGGTTTGGTGGGCGCCATGTCTATCATCCGCTTTCGAACGGCAGTGAGGGATGTGCAAGACATCGTTTTTATCTTCTTTGCCTTGTCAGTGGGAATGGCAGCGGGTGTGGGATTGCCTGGTCTGGCTATTATGGCGACATTGCTGATTTCTGCGGTGATCATTTTATTGGTCGTCACGAATTTTTCTAACCCCGCACAGCGAAAGCATTTATTACAAATTAGTTTTAAAGCAGAAGAAAATGCCGAGAAAAAGATATTGCAAATCGTGCGTCAGTATGGGCGAGGCGTAAAACTCATCAACATCAAAAATATTGGTCCAGATCAGCTGGAAGCCTTTTATCAACTTCGCCTCAAGAACCAGCGAAAAAACCAAGACTTTATCCAGGCTTTACAAGCGCTAGATGTTACTCAGCAAGTCAATTTATTTTTTGATGAAGATCAGCAAAACAGCACTGCCGCTTTTTAATTGAAGATGCTATTCTTAGCCTTGATTCCCATTCTTTTTGTGTAATTTGGCGACGCTAAATTCGATGCCACATGATTACCAATAAGGAAATTGCCAATACCTTCAACGATCTGGCCAAGATCATGGAATTGCACAAGGAAAATCCCTACAAGATCCGCTCTTATCAAAATGCCTATGTCCAATTGCGAAAGATTGAACAACCGCTGGTGGAGATGTCTGATCAAGAGATTTCAGGGATCAAAGGAGTGGGAAAGGCCATCAGTAGTAAGATACGCGAGTTACAAGATAGTGGTACTTTGGCAACCTTGGAGAAGTATAAGGCAAAGACTCCT
Organism: Bacteroidota bacterium; assembly: GCA_038529855.1. Taxonomy (GTDB): domain Bacteria; phylum Bacteroidota; class Bacteroidia; order Chitinophagales; family Saprospiraceae; genus JBCBDH01. Next base: position 1,126 of record JBCBDH010000739.1, read on the forward strand.
CCTGGTATTCAGGACCTATTGGGCCTAAAGGGTTTTGGTCCCAAGAAAATTCGAACACTCTGGGACGAGCTGGGTATCGAAAGCGCTGGCGAACTCCTTTATGCCTGTAATGAAAACCGCCTCATCGAACTCAAGGGCTTTGGACACAAGACCCAGGAAGATTTGCGGCAAAAGCTGGAATATTTTCTACAGTCCAAAAACAAGTTTCACTATGCCAGCTTGGAAAGAGAAGCTTTACTGCTGATCGAGCAGCTTCAGGAAAAGCTGCCTGCCGCAAAAATCGAATTAACGGGAGCGATCCGCCGCAGAGCGACCATACTCGACCGCATCGAATTGCTCATCGCGAGCAAAGCACCAATTGATTCCATTTTCGACGGTCATCTACTCAGTTTGGACAAACAAGAGGAGCAGCGCTACATAGCCCGTAATGAGTCAGGTATTCCTATCGAGATTTTCCATTGTGCTCCTGAAGCCTTTGGCTCCAAGCAATTTCGATACACCAGTACAGACGATTTTCTAAAAGCCTTCCTCAAAGCTGTTCCTCTTGTTTGTCCAAACTGAGTAGATGACCGTCGAAAATGGAATCAATTGGTGCTTTGCTCGCGATGAGCAATTCGATGCGGTCGAGTATGGTCGCTCTGCGGCGGATCGCTCCCGTTAATTCGATTTTTGCGGCAGGCAGCTTTTCCTGAAGCTGCTCGATCAGCAGTAAAGCTTCTCTTTCCAAGCTGGCATAGTGAAACTTGTTTTTGGACTGTAGAAAATATTCCAGCTTTTGCCGCAAATCTTCCTGGGTCTTGTGTCCAAAGCCCTTGAGTTCGATGAGGCGGTTTTCATTACAGGCATAAAGGAGTTCGCCAGCGCTTTCGATACCCAGCTCGTCCCAGAGTGTTCGAATTTTCTTGGGACCAAAACCCTTTAGGCCCAATAGGTCCTGAATACCAGGAGGAGTCTTTGCCTTATACTTCTCCAAGGTTGCCAAAGTACCACTATCTTGTAACTCGCGTATCTTACTACTGATGGCCTTTCCCACTCCTTTGATCCCTGAAATCTCTTGATCAGACATCTCCACCAGCGGTTGTTCAATCTTTCGCAATTGGACATAGGCATTTTGATAAGAGCGGATCTTGTAGGGATTTTCCTTGTGCAATTCCATGATCTTGGCCAGATCGTTGAAGGTATTGGCAATTTCCTTATTGGTAATCATGTGGCATCGAATTTAGCGTCGCCAAATTACACAAAAAGAATGGGAATCAAGGCTAAGAATAGCATCTTCAATTAAAAAGCGGCAGTGCTGTTTTGCTGATCTTCATCAAAAAATAAATTGACTTGCTGAGTAACATCTAGCGCTTGTAAAGCCTGGATAAAGTCTTGGTTTTTTCGCTGGTTCTTGAGGCGAAGTTGATAAAAGGCTTCCAGCTGATCTGGACCAATATTTTTGATGTTGATGAGTTTTACGCCTCGCCCATACTGACGCACGATTTGCAATATCTTTTTCTCGGCATTTTCTTCTGCTTTAAAACTAATTTGTAATAAATGCTTTCGCTGTGCGGGGTTAGAAAAATTCGTGACGACCAATAAAATGATCACCGCAGAAATCAGCAATGTCGCCATAATAGCCAGACCAGGCAATCCCACACCCGCTGCCATTCCCACTGACAAGGCAAAGAAGATAAAAACGATGTCTTGCACATCCCTCACTGCCGTTCGAAAGCGGATGATAGACATGGCGCCCACCAAACCAAAGGCCCGTGCGAGGTTGTTCCCAATCACCAAAATCACAACTGCAGTGATGACGCTGAGCAAGACCAGGGAATTGACAAAAGTTGTTGAGTAACTAGGGCCTTTGTAAACCAAGCGATACACCAAAGAAATGATCAAACCACAAAGTAAAGCCACCAGCATATTAAGCCCAATGTCAAAAAGGGAGGGACGAAACAGCGCTATTTCTTGAAAATCTTCAAACATATGCTTAACTCGGTTCGGGCCATTGTCCAAAAGACAGGGTATCCCAGCGATTTCTGGTTTTGATCTGAGGTAAGGCATCAATACTCATACAGTATTTAGATGC
>JBCBDH010000740.1:0-3185 GCA_038529855.1 Bacteroidota bacterium
CTCGACCCAACGATTCAAATAGAGTTCTTTGATCAAAGCAATATCAAAAACTCCGTTTTCCCACATAGCTCCTATACCAAAAACTGGACAGTCGACAACTACGGCCCCATCTATATTCCCAAAGCAGGAACTACCGTCCCTCTTACACCCCAAACCATCGATTTCTATAAAAGGATTATTACCAATTACGAGGATAATACCTTAGAGAAGAAAGATGGAAAATACTACATCAATGGGGAGCAAACAGATAGCTATACCTTCAAGATGAACTACTACTGGGCGATGGGAGATAATCGCCACAATTCAGAAGATTCTCGCGTCTGGGGCTATGTCCCTGAAGATCATTTGGTGGGTAAACCACTGTTTATCTGGTTCTCTACAAAGGATGGCAACATGTTTAATGGCATTCATTGGGATCGGGTATTTAGCTCTGCAAATAAGAAATAAGTAGCTTGATATAGCCCATTCTGTGAAAAAATATTCCATTTTTTTATGGAATTTTATGGAATTTGCGTCTATATAAAGGGGGGCTTGCCCAAATGGGCGCTGAGGGGCGCTAGAGCGCTGCCGCGCTAAGTGGCCGCTAAGTGTCGGAGTAACTTGGAGTTACTCCGACACTTTAGCGCGAGTCCAGCGCAAATAGCCCCATGTTCAAATCTAAACTGCTATGAATCTCGACCAAGTCCTCCAACACCTTCACCAAATGGCTGATACTAAAAAGGTGCTTCCAAGGCTAAAAAATTTGGTATCGTATCCCATAATGCCATTGGTATCTACCTCAAGGAGATCAAAGTCCTGGCCAAAGATATTGGGACAGATGATGAGCTAGCCGTTGCCTTATTCGATACAGGTCTCTATGAAGCTCGACTGCTGTGTAGCAAATTATTTCGGCCTCAAAGCCTGACTGAGGAATTGATGGAAAAATGGGTCGCTACCTTTGAAAATTGGGAAATTACGGATTCCTTCTGCATGGGGGTATTTTCTCGAAGTCGCTTTGCAGTGGATAAAGCCTTGGAGTGGTCTTCTCGTGAGCCAACCTTTGAAAAGCGGTCAGGATTTGTGATCATGGCGTCCTATTGCATGGCAGATAAAAAAGCGGGCAACGAAGTGTATGAATCTTTTTTGCCCATCATCAAAAGAGAGGCGATGGACGATCGGATATATGTAAAAAAAGCGGTCAATTGGGCTTTGCGGAGCATTGGGAAACGCAATCCTGATTTGCACCAAAAGGCCATTGCGACAGCTAAAGAAATTCAAGCCATTGATCATAAAGCCGCGCGATGGATTGCCAGGGATGCACTAAAAGAGCTGACTGGGGAAAAGGTCAATATACTAGACTATCCAAGAGCTATTTATCGGCCTAAGTAGTATCCATTTACAAAGCAGCTAGATAAACATCAGCAGTATTCATCAGTTTTTCCTGTTTTTCTTCGGCCATCTTATCATAAGTCCGCACCAGCATTCCTAGTCTTGGATTCTTGAGAAAGAACTGGCGATGGACATTCATAAAGCGCCAAAATAGGGCATCCCAAGTCGCTTGCCAAGGTCCTTTTTTGTAATTACTCATCTTCATCAGGTAATTGCTTCCACTGATATAGGGTTTGGTCGACATCAGTCCGCCATCAGCATACTGGCTCATACCATATACATTAGGCACCATCACCCAATCATAGGCATCAATAAATAATTCCATAAACCAGCGGTAGACCTCGTCTGGATCAAATTCGCAAAGCATCATAAAATTGCCCAAAACCATTAATCGCTCGATGTGGTGGCAGTAGCCAGTACGCAATACCTTTTTGATGGTGATATCAATAGGATCAATCCCTGTGGTTCCAGTATAAAAACTATCGGGAATTTTGCGTTCAAAACCCCAATAATTGCGTGTGCGCTCTTCTCCTCCTTTGCATTCATACACCCCTCGAATAAACTCGCGCCAACCAATGATCTGTCGGATAAAACCCTCTAAAGAATTGATGGGAATGATATTTTCCCGAGCAAATTTTAAGCTTTGCTCGATGACGTAGTCAGGAGTGAGTAGCCCAACATTGAGCATGGGCGTTAAAACACTGTGGTTCAAAATACCCTGACCAGAAACGATCGCATCTTCATAAGGTCCAAACTCCAAAAAGCGCTTTTCAAAAAACTGATTCAACCAAGCTTTGGCCTCGCTAAAATTGGTGGCATATAAAGGCGTTTGGCTCAGATGACCAGGGCAGTGGGCGAAATGCTGCGCTACATAGGTTTTTGCCTCTTCGTAATAGGCATCCGTTTCAGGAAATTCAATGGCTGGGGGAATTTTCTTGGCTGGATATTTTTTTCGATTATCCACATCATAAGTCCACTTTCCGCCCTCTGGATTATTCGCTGCATCTACTAAAATACCTCTCAATACACGCTGTTCTTTGTAAAAACGAGTTTGGAAAAACTTCTTTTTATCTTTTCTAAAAAAAGCAGCCAAGTCTTCTGGACGGTTGAGGAACAAAGGATTATGCGATTTCTGCCCTCTGATCTCTGCTTTTTGCATCGCACTGTGCAGACGCTTATTCAGCCAATCATCCGTTGGGTCGATATAGTTTATTTCCTTTACCCCTTCCGCTCCTAACCAAGCTATGAGTTGGCGAATATCCGAGCGGGTATCCGTCGATGGAATATAATTAACGGTAGCGCCTTCTGCCAGCAAGTGATCAGCATAGCAACGCATACTAGCGCGATGGAAGGCGATTTTTTGCTGATGAAAAGCAAAGTGCTTAAAGTACAGGTGTTCCTCAACAAGGTAATAAGGTGTTTTTCCCAGTCCCAAAGGAATTTGTTCAAACAATTGGTGAGGGAACAATAACTTAATGCTCGACATCTCTCTTGGATTTATTTCGTCGACAGCGTTCACTACAATACTTCACCTCCTCCCATACCTTGGCCCATTTCTTCCGCCAGGCAAAGGGTTTTTGGCAAACCACACATATCTTTTGCGGTAAATGCTGTTTCTTCATCTATCTTTTTGAAATCTTGTTTCCACTGATGGCTCTCTGTCGAGAGCACTTAAAGCGCTTGATATCTGGATTGCGCTTCTTGAGGTGCTTTTGGCTCACCCCGCTATTGACTCGTTTGCGCCAGAGCTTAAAACTACTCCGCTTCAACTCCCGCCGCATCAATTTAATCACCTCCTTTTCCAGTTTGGGCTAAAG
>JBCBDH010000741.1:0-3174 GCA_038529855.1 Bacteroidota bacterium
GACGCATCAGCAGCACTTACACAATTTCAGTCTGCGTGCCTAAGGATAGTTCGGGAATTCAGTCATGATTTCCCTCCATCATATATATATAAGATTCAATCCATTTAGCGCGAATCCATCGAGGTTCGCGCTTTTTTTATGTAACAACCTTATTCCAGTCCCATTTCCTGGCGGATATGCGGCTCGTATATTTTTCTAATGACAACCGTCCCGCCAATATAGTCATGCAGCGCTCTCTTGCGTTCGTTTAACAGCAGTACAACAAGTTCGCTAATGGCCCAAATAACACTAATCCAGGTGATTACTTCATGCAAGCCAGGATAAAAGCTTTGGACATAGGCTTGCTTGGCAGAGAAGGGCAATTCACTAAAATGAGCAACATCTACAAGAAAAACTAAAATAAACAGCACGCAAAGCAGATCCCACAAACTAAAAACCAATCCAACGATACTGCGCAAAATGGCCGCTTGCCACCCTACCTCCATTCCATCGATTCGAATGATCTTAAGCCCCATGACTAATTTACCAGGAGAACCTCCATGATGCCTGACCAAATAAACACCCCACCAAAGAGAAAAGACAAAGCCTAGAATATACCCAATGCTGTAGAGCAATACGCCCTGACTGGCCAAGTAGATAAACAGAAATGTTATTGGGGATAAGAAGATCGCGTCTAGAATATTGGCAGCAAAGCGGACCCAAAATCCAGCATAAACAGATTCGCGAACGCCTTCCAGGCGAATGGGGATTTGTACTTTTTCCATAGCTTATATTTTTTAGGATAACGACTGAAACACTATTCTTGTTTTTTACCCTTAGCTCTTTGGTTCTTTTTCATCCCGAATAACGGATCGAATCATATTGCGCGTCGACAGTTCGCCTAATGATAAATAGCGCAAAAATCCATCGGGCTTGAGCTTCATTTTTTTGTAGATGGCCATTAGGGGAAGCCCTTGTTCGTGGTATTTTTGGACCGTACCGTAGAAATCTTCCAGAAATTGAAGTTTGTTCTTAAGTTGTTCCTTCCCTCTAGACAGTTGGGGATTATGATTGCAGAGCAAAAGCTCAAAATCCAGGGCCAGCACTTTTTTAATCGACGCTATCTGCCTTCGCATCCGCTCCCTACGCATAAAAAAGCGAATGTATTCACTCACAAATAAATCAGCAGAAAACAACCATCCTTGCTGAGCTTCATGCAAGCAAACCATATCCTCCGCATGCCCTGGAACAGGGATGATATCAAAACGATATTGAGCAGTTTGAACCTGTTGATCCTGAGCAATCAGGCTAAAATTAGCTGCTGATGGGCCCCAGGTTAGCCATTGGGCTGGGCTAATCCCTGGAGGGTCTTTCATCATCTCCACACATAAACTGGAGGCATACGTTGGACAAGAACAGTGCTCTTGAACAGCCGCTAAATTCCCTGAATGATCTTCGTGATGATGGGTAATGTATACTTGTTGGACTGACCACTGTGCAATCTGTTGTAGGACCTCCTTGCGCATATTACTCTGCCCAGTATCTATTAATAAACCATCCACAAAAAAGAGATGAACAAACATTTTCGGACGACCAAATGGCCAATACCCCAATTTACAAGCATGGATAGGACCGTACTGAAATGCTTTAGCTATTCTCATAGGGCTTAGGCATTAAGCCTTTTTCCTCCTACTCTTGAAGATATAAAAAACCGGAACGCCCAAACCCAGAATAACCAATGCCACCCAAGCCTGTGATTGCCCAATTACGGTATTCACCACAAATGCCGCAGATATAAAGACAAATAAAAAGGGCACTACTGGATAAGCCCATACCCTATAGGGACGATCCAATGCTGGGCGCCGTATTCTAAAAATAAATAGACTAAAACCCGCCAATAACATAAAAGCGATATCAGTGAAGGTGACGTAGGTGATCAGATCGTGGAAAGTCCCCCAAAAGAGCAGCAAAACAATCGCCCAAAGTGCCTGAACAATCATGGCATAAACGGGGGTGCGATAACGAGGATGAATATAGGCCAGTTTTTTAAAAAACAAACCATCACGCGCCATCGCAAAGTAGATACGCGGTGCCGACATGGTATAAATGGCAATGGTCCCAAAAATAGAAATGGCAATGGCTACGGCCACCAATCGGCCACCATTATGAATCACAGAAGCAATAGCATCTCCCGCTACCCTTTCCGTTCCAGCAATTTCCGATAAAGGCAAAAGTAGCATATAGGCCAAATTGACCAAAACATAGGTAATGGTCACAATCAAAGTCCCCAAAATCATAGCGCGGGGTACGGTTCGCTGTGCGTTGATGGCCTCGCCTGCTACATAACTCGCATGATGCCAACCACCAAAAGACCACAACACGCCAATCAAGGCTAGCAAAAGGGATTGAATCAAATTATCGGGCATCTCTCCTGTCGAAAGGCTCCATTGCAGATTGACATTGGTGGGTTCGTAAAAAAACAAGCCAGCCAAGATAATAGCTCCAATGGCAATCAGCTTCAAACCCGTAAAGGTACTGGCTAACCACTGACTGATGTTAACCCCAAAAATATTAATGGTCGTAAGGCTAGCGATGGTGATGATGGCCAAAATAATTTTTCCATTAGCCGTCATATTGGGAACAAAAAAGGTCATGTACTCCGCAAAAGCGATACTCAATGCCGCCAATGCCCCAGTATTGATCACCAATAAGATCACCCAGCCGTATAAGAAGCCCATTAAATCGCCATACGCTTCTTTGAGAAAGACATAAACCCCTCCTGATTTGGGAAACATGGCCCCCAATTCTGCAAACGTCAAGGCCCCTGTCAGAGCAATCAGCCCTCCAATGACCCAAACTAAAACAACCAATCCATGATGCGGAACAGCTTGAACGATTTTAGCGGGTGTCACAAATATACCTGAACCAATACAGGCGCCTACGGCAATCATGGTCAAACCATATAGCGTAAGTTTTTTATTGAGTTCCGCCATCTTACTGATTGAGTTTCGGGTAGGTCTGCTCGATAAAGGGGCGAATCATCGCTGTCCACTGTGCATAGCCTTTGGCATTCATATGTAGCCCATCTTCAATATAAATGGTGCTATCAATCATTCCACCTGCCTTGAGCATACCTACCCGAAACTCAATCAGTAAGATGGCGGAACTCAATAAAAAACTTACGCTATATGGTTT
>JBCBDH010000742.1:0-3170 GCA_038529855.1 Bacteroidota bacterium
TGGTGGGCAAAACTTTGTCAAAGTCATCGACTTCCACTCGAGCGCCAGGTAGTACGAGGGCATTATCCGCTGTACTGTCAGGAAAAGCCCTCTGCCAAGCTTTACCCAAAGTACCCTGTTCAAATCCATCTTCAAAAGGTAGCTGTGCATAGATTTTTGGGTCTTTCTCGATCTTGATGTTATCCAGGAAAATCCCATCTTCTACACTGTAGGTATTGACATCACCATTCCCCGCTTGTTGGAAGCGAATGACGAAATCGTCAGTAAATTGAAGTCCTGCTTGTTGGGTTAGTTGATCCAGATCGAAAGGAGGCATTTGGCCAAAATAGTCAGTCCAGTTGCTTGGGTTGAAGTCGATGACTTTGACAAAGTTTTGCCCACCATCATCACTCAGATAAATTCCGTCCTCTGGATGGGTCTCATCGTAATAGTCTTTGATAAAAAAGCTCAGGGCCAAATCGCTTCCTTGATAAGCGGAGAGTGGGATACTCAAATCTAGATAACTGATGTTATAACCTTCGTCATCAGAAGCCTTGCCCAGCAGGGCGCCATACCAGCCTTCATAAGCGGCAGGTACACCATTGGTTTGCTGTATGACGTCGACCCTGCCTTGGCTGGTGCTGCTGCCAGTAGTCCAGGCAGAGCGCAAGGTTCCTGTCTCAAAATCTTCAAAGAAAAGGACCTCTTGATCTTGGATCACAAAATCTGCTGTACTGACCGTATGCTCCTGATCCTTGCTCAAGCGTATTCGCCCAGTGCTGGCCAGGGGAGGAACGATGGCCTTGAGGCGTTCTTCGTTAATAAAGGTGTATTCAAGAGCTTCTTGCTGATTGAAATAAACCTTCATGTCAGGACTAAAATGCCGCCCACTGATGTCTACTTCAGTACCTGGTAAGCCTTCCATTGGGCTAAAAGCCGTCAATTGCAATTGCTCATTCCCCTGACTCCCCTCAACGGAAACATTGTCAATGAAAAAACCATCTTCAGAGGAATAGGTATTAAAATCTCCTTGCCCAAACTGCTGAAAACGAATGACAAATTGATCGCTCAGGCTTAGGTTTTTACAAGTGGCCATCGAGTCAATGTCTATAATGTATTCTACATATTGATTAGGGGTAAATTCTGGATAAAATTGATAGACCTTTTGAAAGGTCTGACCGCCATTATCGCTAAAATAAAGGGCATCTGCACTTTGATTTTCATCATAAAAATCGCGCATTTGGAAACGCAGGGTCGCTTGGCTGTAGTCTTGTAAATTCAGAAAAAGATCAAGAGCGGCACTGCTTAAGTTACCATCTGTACTACGTCCCAGCAATAGACTGTGCGCTCCTTCAAAAGCCTCGTCGCTGTTTTGATATACTTGAGCTATATTATTGGGGGTCATGTAGAGCGGATGAACTGTTTGCGGATGATAGGCTTGTCGCCAGGAAGCGCTGAGTTGTCCACTTTCAAAACCATCATTAAAGGGGAGGGTAGCGTACAAAGGCGCTTTGCTATAAACGGCTACCTCATCCAGAAATAGGCCATCCTCTGAAGAGTAGGTGTTAAAATCACCTGTCCCTCCTTGCTGGAAGCGAATGACAAATTGCTCATTGACTTGTAAACCGTATTGCAGCGCTAATTCATTGATGGGGATTGGGGGGAATTGGCCATAGTGATCAGCCCAATAGCTACCATTGAGGCTGAGCACTTTGGAAAAAGACTGTCCGCCATCATCACTAAAATAAATGGCATCTTCAACATGGGTATCTTCGTAAAAATCCTTGATCCAAAAATCTAGAAAAACGTGACTTTGCCCCATTAAGTTAAGATGCAAATCAAGGGCATTAGTGGTGAATGCACCATCATTTCTTCGACCAAGAAAGAGACTGCGCAAACCCTGATGAACCGCCAATGGCCAATCGGTTGTACCCACCCATCCACCTGGGCGAGTGTTGTCCGCTTGACTAGTTGCAGTAGCTGCCTTCCACTGCCAGGCAGGGCTTAGGGTAGGAGATTCGAAACCATCTTTGAAGGGAAGTGGAGCATAAACCAGACTCCGCTCTCTAATCAGGATATTATCTAAAAATAAACCATCGTTATAAGAATAAGTATTCAAATCACCTATCCCTGCCTTTTGGAAGCGAATCACAAATTGATCGTTAAATAAGAGCCCTGCTTTTTGACTAAGGTCCAAAAGATCAAACTCTGGCAATTGGCCATATTCATCCGTCCAATTGGCGCAATCAAAATCGTAAACTTTGCTAAATGTAGCTCCGCCATCATCACTCAGATACAAACCATCCTCTGGATAATTGGCAGCAGTAAAGTCTTTGATAAAAAAGCTGAGGGCCAGTGGGCGATTCACATAGCTGCCCAGGGGAAGGGCTAAATCAAGGGCATTGACATTGAGCCCTCCAGCATCGCTGCGCTTGCTCATCACCAAGCCATAGAAGCCCTCCTGCGCGGCGCTCAGGCCATCGCTTTCTTGAATCACCTCAACGCGTCCTTCAGCTAGGCTACTACTAGCTGACCACATTGACCTCAGCCCACCACTTTCAAAATCTTCAAAAAAGACAACTGCTTGTCCTTCTACTGTAAAGCTATCCTGACTGAGGGCTTGGGCCTCTGGTTGGAGGAGCTTTAGGCGACCGCTATTGGCAAGTGGTGGGACGACAGCGGTGATGCTTTGGGAATTAATGAAATTGACCGTTTGGGATTCCTCTTGATTAAAAAATAGGCGATCCTCTGGGCTAAAGTTTTCGCCACTGATGCTGACCAGCGTTCCTGGCTGGCCTTGGCTGGGGCTAAAGCTGGTGATTTTTGGGGCATTGGCTAAACTGCTGCCTCTGACTTGGACGGCGTCAATAAAAAGGCCATCTTCATTAGAATAGGTACTGAAATCACCAGAGCCTCCTTGCTGAAAACGGATGATAAACTCATCGCTCAGCCGCAGTTGATGGAGCGCAGCGAGGGAGTCTACATCCAGTTGAATTTCGTAATAGCTGCCCGTATTCAATACCTCAGGCTCAATCTGATAGACCTTGGTGAATTGGGCACCAGCATTATCACTAAAATAAATGGCATCGCCAGCATCTGTCTCGTCGTAGAAATCCTGTAGCTGAAAAGTGAGATCAACCTCCTGATAGTCGCCCAATTGAAGGTGTAAATCCGCTGCGCTTTGGGTATAA
>JBCBDH010000743.1:0-3170 GCA_038529855.1 Bacteroidota bacterium
TACCATGACGACGGAGGGCAATTCCTGTAAAGCAGAAAAGATAAGGTTCAAGTCTCCATCCTCTATACGCAGGCGAAGCACTTGCTGCCCTTGTGCTTGCTTGCGCAGTGTCGCTGCCGTTCCATCAGCTACAATCTGCCCGCGGTTAATGATCAAAATGCGATCACAAGTCGCCTCCACTTCTGGTAGAATATGGGTACTGAGAATAACCGTCTTTTCTTGTCCAAGCTGGCGGATCAATTCCCGTATTTCGACAATTTGATTGGGATCTAAACCAGTTGTAGGCTCATCAAGGATAAGGATTTCTGGATCGTGGATCATGGCTTGCGCCAAGCCTACCCGCTGGCGATAACCTTTAGAGAGTTCCCCAATTTTTTTGTGCTTTTCAATATCAAGGCCACATACTCGCACCATTTCCCGCACCCTTTGTCCAATTTGACTTTTGGGCACAGACTGTAAGGCCGCACAAAATTCCAGGTAATCAATAACAGGCATATCCAGATAGAGCGGATTGTTTTCTGGCAAGTAACCTATCTTATTTTTGACATTATGTTGTCGGATCGACTGACCGCCAATGATGATATCTCCTTGATCAATATCTATGTAGTTGGTGATCATTTTCATGGTCGTGGTTTTCCCTGCACCATTAGGACCAAGAAAACCCAGGATTTCTCCTGTTTTCACTTCAAAGGATATATTATCGACGGCTTTTTGTGGCCCATAATGCTTACTCAGGTTTTCAATCTTTATATTCATAACAGTGGATGAAGTACTTTTATAACAGCACCTTTAGCTGTAAATGGGCATTTCTGGATGGATCGTTTTTTCCCAAGCCCAAATAGAATAATAGCTTAAAGGAACTGCCTCTGATCTATTTAAAGCTGGCGACAAAAATAAAAAAAATTGCATTTTTCAAAATCCCATACGCCTTTTTTTGTCTTATACCCAGTTGTTTTTTTTTATCAAATCTATTAATTTAGCCGCGTTTTATCAGCTAATATCCAAATAATTTGTCATATGAAATATCTACTTTTACCACTTTGCTGTATCTTAATGCTGGCCTGCAATCAGCAAAATGACAGCGCAACCGCCACAGCCAATAATGCCGCCATCGGATTTACCGATTTTGAAATCAGCAGCTATCCCAATAGCCCTATTCAAAAAGCAACTAAGAAAGCGGAGAGCGGCGTTGAAGTTGAAGAGGGAACTGTTTTAAATGGCCAGAAAAATGGCGCCTGGATTACTTATCACGCTAAGGATGGTCGCGTAAAGACCGTCACTAATTATATAGATGGCAAAAAGGATGGCCTTCATGTCGAACTCAATGATCGTGGGCAAGTTATTCTACAATGCCATTATAAAAACGACATTTTTCACGGTACTTGGGCCGCTTATCGTTTTGGTACTCGTAAGGAAAAAGAGGTACAATACAATATGGGTCAAATAGATGGCTTTTACCGCGAATACCACTCTTCAAATGGTAAATTGATGAAAGATATTCAATACCAGAATGGTAAAATGCATGGCTATTTTAAGCAGTATGATGATAATGAAAATTTGTTGATGGAGTATGTCTACGAAAATGGAGAGAAAGTGAGTGGAGGAATGGTCAAGTAGCCCGCGACCGCAAATAATCAAGCAAAAGGGTGGGATTAGAATCTCACCTTTTTGCTTTTAGAACCTACTTATTTATTCACGACCAGCATCAAAACGCTATTCTCCACCAACTTTTGATCCTTAGGGGCCATTGGATAGGGCTCAATGCCTAGCAATTGTACCTTATAGCCCAAGGCATAGGCCAAATCACCACAACTGCCATCCATCTTATAACATCCGCCCTTGGCTTCCAGAACAATGTTTTTGAGTGCTGAACCTTTGGTAACGGCAATGTTTACCTTGGCCTGTCCCGCTTGAAAGCAATTGACGGTTTTGGGACAGCGATCGTCTTTAATACTGGTGAATTTGAGCTCCAGCTCCTCTTCTGGCAATTGTAGCGTAGCATTATATTTGATGCTCAAGGTATCTTGTAGGCCAGGGGGCTTTACAGTCGTTTTCGCTGATTTTCGATTGCAAGACCAACAGATGGGTAGGAGCAGCAAAAATAAAAGCCAATAATTGTATTTCATGGAGGGTGGTTTTGTTGTCAATTAAAATCATTGGTAATCTTCCAAGGGTTTATCGTCCAGATTTCTCACTTCCTCTGAGGCTCGACTGCACAGATAATGATGCAAAAAGATAATAATGGGCATTCGGAAAGCTTCTTTTTTAAAGTGGACGGAACCTGCCAGGTCGATTAAATCCAATAATTTATCGGGATCAACCTTACCAATATCCTCAAGCTGTTGAAGCTGCTGGGTCCACTGCTCAAAAACGGGGTCTAGGGCTTCTTTATTATTTCCCAGGACTTCTACTGGGCATAAAATGAGGGAAGCCATGACTGAGGGGCGATTAATTTCAGGAAAAGGAACTGCGACAGCCTTATAGTATTCATCAAAAGGAAAATCCCCTCTTTGCTCCTTTAGGTTTTTGATCAATAGTCGATAATCTTCCAAATTGGTTCGCTCTAATTGACCGAGGCGTTTTAGATAACGAGGAATGACTTGATAACCAGCTTGTAAGCGCCAGGTTTCATTCCAGGGATTTTCAGAAGATTCATTATAGCAATCCACAATTGCCCTTTCCGTTCGGAGTTGGGCCGACTCGCAGGCCGAGCAGATGAGTAGGATAAACAGGTAATAAAGGCATCTCATACACCACATCACTTTTTGATAAAGGACTGGCAAGTTAGAAAATTCCTACCTTTTCTTTTTGAAGAATCAAGATCATTGGGTTTCATATCTGAAAAACTTTAACGATTTTTGCTATGCGTGGTGGAACATCATTTCCAAAGGTGACCAAAATCAGCCCTTGGGGTCCAATAGATACACCAATTTTAAAATCAATGACGACTCAAGCAGCTCCCAATAGCGGAGGAAGCAAATTTGGCAAAACTTTAATCTATCTGGTTTTTATCAGTATAGGTCTTGTGGCTTTATATTACTTCTATCAGAATAATTACAGCGAATTCACTGCTGTTCCCGAAGAAATGCAGATCACCTACATGCCTGCTGATTTTGATTATCAGGTCGATGAGGAAAACACTTTGGCTATTCTGACCAATCCACATCGCT
>JBCBDH010000744.1:0-3166 GCA_038529855.1 Bacteroidota bacterium
CCAATACTTCTTGCTGACTCAATTGGCGAAAAGAATTGGAACGAGTACATTGCGAGACTTGGAATCCTCCTATCTTAAGCTTTTACTTTGCCGAGCCAAACCTTAGCCCAAGCGATTCTGTCGCCATCGCTGACTGTCAATTCGAACCCAATTAAAAACAAAGCGCTTTCCTCCCGCTACTTGCCGATGAATAGGGCCAACTTGTCGATTGAAATGGGTAAAACCGACCTACTAGGCTTTCTTTGCCTTCATTAAATAGATTTATCCACAAAGACGCCTTATCATGCAAGCCATACTCTATCACCAATACGGCCCGCCAGAGGTCATGCAGATCAGCGAAGTGCCAGTTCCCCAAGCTAAGGCCCGTGAGGTTCGCATCCGCATCAAAGCTACGACAGTCACAGTTGCAGACTGGCGGATGCGCAAGGCAGATCCCTTTCTTATTCGTTTGATCAATGGCCTGTTTCGGCCAAGGCGGGCTAAGGTACTGGGCTTGGAATTGGCGGGAGTGATTGATCAGGTTGGGGAAGAGGTGAGTTTGTTTAAGGAGGGAGACGAAGTCTTTACAGCCATGGGAATACGAATGGGTGCCTATGCGGAATATTGCTGTCTGCCAGAGACTTGGAAGATGGTGATTAAACCCAAAGAAATCAGTTTTGCAGAGGCAGCAGCGCTGCCAATAGGTGCTTGTACAGCCCTTTATTATTTAAAGGATAAGGGACAGCTTAAGCGGGGAGATAAGGTCTTGATCTATGGCGCTTCAGGAAGTGTGGGGACCTATTCCGTACAATTGGCCAAGCATTGGGGAGCGGAAGTGACGGCGGTTTGTAGTGGTCGGAACGTGGATTTGATGCGAGCTTTGGGAGCGGATGAGGTGATTGATTATACCCTTGATGATTTTACAGAAAGGCCAATAGCCTATGATGTGGTCTTTGATGCCGTGGGCAAAATTACTGCGGCAAAGGGTCGGAAAGTACTGGTGCCTAAAGGCAAATACCTAAGCGTTAATAAGGGAATGGCTAGGGTAACAAAAAAAAAACTTTCCTACCTCAAGGCACTTGTAGAGGAAGGAAAGCTTCGTGTGGTGATCGATCGACGTTATTTACTTCATCAAATTGTCGAGGCCCATCACTATGTTGAACAAGGCCATAAAATTGGCAATGTCGCTATTCAGCTTATGGATTGACCAATTCAGCCTTTCCAAAATCGTGAATGGATTTTCCAGCTTCTGCCAATGCCCGCAAACTCTCTGGCACTGCCCAACGGTCGCCTCCAAAACGCGCTCTGAAATCATCGCAATCAGCAATAAACTGATCGATACCTACATAATCAATATAGGACAGCGAACCACCCGTATAAATGGGAAATCCCCAACCCAAAACAGAGCCAATATCCCCATCTGTCACAGAGCGCAAAACGCCCTCATCCAAACAGCGATAGCTCTCCAATGCCTGTCGATGCAATAGTCGCTTGGCAATCGTTTCTCGATCCATCGCATCAATGTGAGCATTAAAGAGGGTCTTTAGCTCTGGCCAAAGTTTCTTTTTGCTGCCTTTGGGATAATCATAAAAACCTTGCCCATCTTTTTTACTCGTCCGTCCTCTACTCACCAAATCCTTGACGATTTGATAAGAGCGCATCGCTTCTGGATTGTCTTTTGTATCTGGATTGCTCTCCATGACATGCAAACTCAAAGTCAGGGTCACCTCATCGTGAACTGCTAGTGGACCAACAGGCATACCTTTTTGCTTGGCAATGTTTTCAATCATCGCAGGGAGTACGCCCTCTTCTAGTAAAAACATGCCTTCATTGACAAAGGTGCCAAAACAGCGAGAGGTAAAAAAGCCACGGCTGTCATTGACCACAATAGGTATTTTGCGAATAGCGACCGTATAATCCACCGCCGCTGCTATCGCTTTGTCTGAAGTCTTCTCGCCAACAATGATCTCTACCAAGGGCATTTTATCAACGGGTGAGAAGAAGTGAATACCAATAAAATTTTCTGGTCGATCAGAAGCCTTGGCCAAAAGGCTAATGGGAATGGTAGAGGTGTTGGAGCCATAGATCTTATCTGAACCCAATACGGCCTCTGTCTCTTTGGTCACCTTAGCCTTTAAATCTGGATTTTCAAAAACAGCTTCCACCACCAAATCACAATCTGCTACTGCATTGGGATCGGCTGTTGTGGTGATCTTTTGTAATAGCGCTTCAGCTTTCGCCTCATTGGAGCGCCCCTTGGCAATAGCCTTTTTCAATAATTTCCGCGAATAGTCCTTTCCCTTTTCTGCATTTTCCACAGAAACATCTTTTAACACCACATCCATTCCTGCTTTTGCAGAAACATAGGCAATCCCTGCGCCCATCATCCCTGCACCTAATATCCCTAGCTTCTTCACCTCATAAGGCGGCTGCTCCTTAGGTCGCGCCTTCCCCTTCTTGGCCGCTTGCATCCCCATGAATCCCGTCCGAATAATATTCTTCGCTTCTCTTGAAGCTACTGCCTTAGTAAAAAATCGTCCCTCAATCTCCAAGGCTCGATCAATAGGAATTTGCAAACTATCATGGACAATACTCAAAATATACTTCTGAGCAGGATAATTACCATGCGTCATCTTACTCACATTCCCCGCAGCGCCCATCAAAGTCTGCACCCCATTTGGCGTCCAAACCCCACCCCCAGGAATCCGATGTTTCTTATTATCCCAAGGCTGTACGGGATTGGGATTATCCAATATCCACTGCTTAGCTGCTGCCATCATCGCCTCCACACTATCTGCCAGTTCATGCACCATCCCCACCTTCAGCGCTTCCTCTGGTCGCGCCTCCTTCCCCTGCAATAAATAGGTCAGCGCCGTTTGAATCCCTGCCAAATAAGGCAGCTTCGCTGTACCGCCACCACCTGGCAATAAGCCCACCTTTGCCTCTGGCAATCCAATCTTGATCTTCACATTATTCACCACAATACGATAATGGCATATCAAGGCCAATTCAAATCCACCTCCCAAGGCTACCCCATTAATGGCGGCTACAAAGGGTTTCCCCCCTTTCTCCAATTCTCGCATCCGTCGATGTGCCTCCATGAGCGTATCAAAAAACAATTGGGGATCATCTACTGGCCTAGCCAACATTCTAAGGTCTCCTCCTGCCATAAACATTCTTCTGGAAG